>JALRGZ010000143.1 GCA_023253295.1 Flavobacterium sp. | reverse complement strand
AATGCCTTTGACGCAGGTAACTTATAAAGGCAAACCCGTAATTGTAGAAGGTGGTGCGATTGATGTAAACGGTCGTGGTACGTTATTAACTTCGGAGGAATGCCTGATGCACCCTAGTATTCAGGTGCGTAATACCGGATTTACGAAGCAAGATTACGAAGCGGTTTTTAAAGAATATTTAGGTGTTACCAATGTGATTTGGCTTGGTGATGGTGTGGAAGGTGATGACACGCACGGACATATTGATGATTTGGCTCGATTTGTCAACGAAGATACGATTGTGACTATCGTTGAAACGGATCCTAATGATTCAAATTATAAGCCTTTGCAAGACAACTTAAAACGTTTGCAAAACGCTAAATTGGAAAACGGACAATCGCCTATAATTGTTACACTTCCGATGCCAAAAAGATTGGATTTTGAAGATTTACGTTTGCCAG
The DNA here is from genome assembly GCA_023253295.1 of Flavobacterium sp. GTDB lineage: Bacteria > Bacteroidota > Bacteroidia > Flavobacteriales > Flavobacteriaceae > Flavobacterium. The sequence continues at coordinate 4,113 of JALRGZ010000143.1, read as the reverse complement.
CGAGTTATGCCAACTTCCTGATTTTAAATAATTGTGTTTTGGTTCCCACATTCAACGATGTGAACGACCGAAAAGCTTTGAACATCTTGGCGGAATGTTTCCCCGACAGAGAAATCATTGGTATTAGTGCGATTGATTTGATTTGGGGATTCGGGACTTTACACTGTTTGAGTCAGCAAATCCCGGAATAAGGTTTAATTTTTTACCGCAAAGAAAAAGAAGCCCTTCGACAGGCTCAGGGTGACACGCAAAGTTTTTTAAGACTTTTTTGAAACCTTTTTAAGTTATCCATCTGAAAAAATTTTCTAAATCTGCGTGAAAAATTATAGCACGCAGATTTTACGGATTTTAGCAGATTTATTTCTAGTTTTCATTAATGAAAACAACTTATCTGAACTCTTATTCCCTTTTTAGAAAACACAAAAACTTATATGACTTATATGTTTTAAAAATAATTAGTCACAGACCTGCTTCGCCGGCAGGCGGGTTACACAGATTATCACAAATTTTCTTTGCGAGCTTAGCGATTTTTTTGTGCCCTTTGCGGTTAAATTAAATTAAATAGCGATACAACATCGCACACAAAATCCCTAAACCGAAGCTTAATAAAGTACCTATCAGGATATATTCAGTTAATCGAACATCTTTGGATTCTTTTAAATCTCCGAATCTGAAAATGGATTTGGCTGCCAGTAAAAAACCGATTCCTTCCCAAAAATTCATCACCACGAAAAAGAAAATAAAAAGTCTTTCTAAAATCCCAATGTATTTTCCGGCATTGTTCGTATTAGCCGTGTCTGGCTTTGTGATTTGAGCACTCCATTTGGACAATAATACTTTCAGCACAATGGCACTCACATAAGTTACCAAAACCAAAGAAGTAATTAAGGCCAGACTTTGCTGTGAATACAATAATTCAAAGGGAATTTGGTACGGAAAATAGCAATACACTACAATCGCAATCATCAACAAATGCGACAACTGATCAGCAAAAAACCAAAGCTTAGCTGTCTTCTTTTTTTCGAAATACAATTTGGCACAATCAATTCCAATATGGCTCAGGACAATGACTAAAATTCCTAAAAAATAATCACTTTTAAACTGTGTTGTAATCAACAATAACAACAAATGCAGCAAACCATGATAGTACAAATACTTCGATTTGATTTTCTTTTTTTTCTTTTCCTTAACCCAGGCTGTAGGCTGCAATAAAAAATCCCCTAACAAATGAGCCAAAATAAAACTTAAAAATAATGCTGTCATTGTTTTTGTATTTGTTGTTTGTAAAAAGCAATCATGTTTTTTATTTCCTCATAGCCCGCTCTTTTTAGTGAGGCACTAATAGAACTCTGACTTTTTCTATTCAAGGCTTGCGCCAATTGACTTTGGTTAAATTCCGGATTTTCAAGCGCTTTTTTTAAAATTTCCGCCGATGTACTCGTCCAGTTATCCGCCACCATCAATACAAACGAAAATAAGAGATTAAAACTACTATTAAAATCTTTCCAAGGCGTTTTAATGCCTAAAGTTTGTTTTTTTAACTCTTCAAAACATTCCCCTGAATTAATAAAAGCGGTTCCATTGGATTCGGTTATTTTTTCGGCAATATATTCCATTTCTCCCAATCCTATCGCCATGCGCACATCCAATTCTTTGTATTGTTTTATGGTTGCTTTGATAATCAATGCTGCTTCGAGTGCTTTTTCAGCAGCCAAAACTAACTGAAAACTATCTCCTCTGTAAATTTCCCAATCCTTAGGTTCGCTGCCATAAGCATTCAGTACCTGTTTTAAATCTTCCAGCCACAAGCCCGAAGCTACCTTTCTGGAATTAATAATATCTCCTGTAATTACTGCTTTCATATTTTGGAATTTGATGCAAGATACAAAAAAATATCGCCAAATAAAGCGATAATTAAAAATATCGCTAAATAAAACGATAATAAATAATATCGCGCTTTAAAACGATATTTAAAATTATGTTTCCTTTCGAAAAAATCCCATTTTTAAAATTCCTAATTAAGAACTATCTTCGTTTTTTGAAATTTAAAGATTAAATGATTGAATAATTCAAAGATTGGTACGAAAGTATTCGCAACCAAATCTAAAATCTAAAATCAACATTATTAAGTCTAAAATCAATTCATGTCGTTCAATAATCTCCTACTCACTCCTATCGAATACTTAAAAGGTGTTGGTCCCAGCCGGGGCGAATTGCTTCGTAAGGAATTAGGGATTCACAAATACGGAGATTTACTGAATTTGTATCCAAACCGTTACATAGACCGAACCCGATATTACAAAATCAACCAACTTCAAAACAACATTGCTGAGGTTCAGATTATCGGAAAAATTATCAATGTCAAAACCGTTGAATTTGCCAAAGGCAGAAAACGCCTGGTGGCTACTTTTATAGATGATACCGGACAAATGGAATTGGTTTGGTTTCAGGGACACAAATGGATTCGAGAATCATTAAAGATCAACGAGCTGATAGTTATTTTTGGCAAATGCAGTTCTTTTAACGGTGTGTACAATATGGCGCATCCCGAAATCGAACTCTGGAGCGAACACGAACAGAGTTTACGTTCGGCCATGCAGGCGGTGTATCCTTCAACCGAAACTTTGACCAATCGGGGGATTTCAAATAGGGTTATCAATAAAATGATGCAGCAACTATTTTTGGAAACACAAGCCTTGTTTTCAGAAACTTTACCGAATTATCTCATTGAAAACTTGAAGTTGATTCCAAAGAATGCAGCCTTATTCAATATCCATTTTCCAAAGAGCGCCGAAGCTTTGGCCAAAGCCCAATTTCGATTAAAATTTGAAGAATTGTTTTTCATTCAGCTACAATTGATTATGAAAAACCTGATTCAAAAACACAAAATTAAAGGACATCCTTTTACTAAGGTTGGCGAACTTTTTAATGATTTTTACCAAAACCATCTTCCTTTTAACCTGACAAATGCTCAAAAAAGAGTAATTAAGGAAATCCGAACCGATATGGGAAGCAATGCCCAAATGAATCGTTTATTACAAGGAGATGTAGGTTCAGGAAAAACCATTGTGGCTTTTATGAGTATGCTTTTAGCCTTAGACAATGGTTTTCAGGCATGCTTAATGGCTCCCACAGAAATCCTTGCCAATCAACATTTTTTAGGACTTTCAGAATTAGCTAATAAACTCAATATAAGCATCAAAATCCTTACAGGTTCAACTAAAACTTCAGAACGAAAAATTATTCATGAAGCACTCGAAAATGGTTCATTGCAAATACTAATTGGTACCCATGCTTTAATTGAGGATAAAGTAAAATTCCACAATATCGGCTTAGCAATCATTGACGAACAGCATCGCTTTGGGGTAGAACAACGTTCCAAATTGTGGAAAAAAAACCATATTCCGCCACACATTCTGGTGATGACCGCTACTCCTATTCCACGAACTTTAGCCATGAGTTTGTATGGAGATTTAGATATTTCAGTTATTGACGAATTGCCTCCGGGACGAAAACCGATTCAAACGGTGCACCGTTACGACAGTAATCGTTTGAAGATTTGGAAATTTATCCGTGACGAAATTGCTATTGGCCGTCAGATTTACATTGTGTATCCATTGATTCAGGAATCGGAAAAAATGGATTACAAAGATTTAATGGACGGTTACGAAAGTATTTCGAGAGACTTTCCGCTGCCTCAATATGCTATTTCTATTGTTCATGGCAAAATGAAACCGGCAGACAAAGATGCAGAAATGAAGCGATTTGCCGAAGGGAAAACCAATATTATGGTGGCTACTACGGTTATTGAAGTTGGAGTTAATGTACCTAACGCTTCAGTAATGATTATCGAAAGTGCCGAACGTTTTGGCCTTTCGCAATTGCACCAATTAAGAGGTCGTGTAGGTCGTGGCGCCGAACAGAGTTATTGTATTCTGATTACAGACCACAAATTGAGTTCCGACAGTAAAACCCGTATGGAAACAATGGTTCGCACCAATGATGGTTTTGAAATCGCCGAAGTTGATTTAAAATTAAGAGGTCCCGGAAACCTGATGGGAACTCAACAAAGTGGTGTTTTAAACCTTCAAATTGCTGATATTGTCAAAGACC
>JALRGZ010000075.1 GCA_023253295.1 Flavobacterium sp. | reverse complement strand
ATTTCCTGTGATGTCAAAAGATTTTCAGAAATCATTTGATTTAAAACTGAATTGAGTGCTGGGTCATCTACATTTATTGTATCTGAATTTGCGACTAATCTATCGAATACATCTAGCCAAAACTGAGCTTCTTGATTGCCGTTTTTTAACGCAAATGGATCGTCGAACTAAAAACAGTTCCAATATGCGTTTTGCATCTGAAGAGCTCAGCAGCAATTATGCTGATTTTGAAAATGAATTCACGCTCTTTTTTGAAGAAATCCAAAAGTATTGCACTCAAAAATTAAACAATCTTTAAAATGGCATTTATCCTTGAACTAGAAACCCGTTTCAAAGAAAAAACAAATACTGTTAATGCCGTAGCAATGGCTAAATACATGAAAAATCATTTTGCCTTTTACGGTATCAAAACTACAGAAAGACGCTTAATTTTTAAAAATATATTGAAAAAATATAAGGAAGAAATTAAGAGCAACACCAGAGATATTGTTCTGAAACTGTACAATAAAGAACAAAGAGAGCTCCATTATTGTGCTATCGAAATAGCCATAAAAGAACTCAAGGGAAATTACAAAAAAGAAGACATTCAATTCATCGAAAAGTTAATTGTAAGGAATTCTTGGTGGGACAGTGTGGATACCATTTCAAAATATATTTTAGGTCAATACCTGATAGAATATCCGGAAAAAACAACTGAAGTTATTAATCGATTTTCGAATTCAAACAATCTGTGGCTGAATCGAAGTGCCATTTTATGTCAGTTAGGCTACAAAGAAAAAACTGATTTTGATTTGCTAAAATCCATTTGTATACAACATCAAAATTCAACTGAATTCTTTATTCAAAAAGCCATTGGCTGGTCATTACGAGAATACGCCAAAACGAATCCTAAAATTGTCTTAAATTTTGTTTTGACTAGCAATCTAAAACCATTAAGTAAAAAAGAAGCTATAAAAAATTTATCTCTTGCTTAAAATAATAGTAAATTTGTTCACTCAAAAAAAAAAATCTAAATGTTCAAAAAATATTTTTCTAAGTTAGAAATTATCATTGATTGGGCACAATCTATCTTAACAGAAAAGCAATTTATCTTTCTATCGAGTGTATTGGTAGGTATTTCTTCTGCTTTTGCTGTAATTGTGTTAAAAACTTTCGCTCACTGGGTTTATACCTTTGCCACTTACGTAAATAGCATTCTTAAATTAAGCTTTATTAATAGTGTTTTACCTATCGCCGGACTCTTGTTAACGGTATTAGTAGTCAAAAGACTTTTAGGTGGTTCTATCGAAAAAGGAACTCCTCAAATTCTATATTCAGTTGCCAAAAAAGCAAGTATCATTCCAAGAAAACAAATGTATGCTCACATTATGACTTCTTCCTTAACTGTAGGTTTGGGAGGATCAGCTGGACTAGAAAGTCCTATTGTAGTCACCGGAGCGGCTTTTGGTTCTAATTTTGCTCAAAATTACAAGCTAAGTTATAAAGACCGAACCTTATTAATTGGTTGTGGAGTAGCCGCCGGAATTGCAGCAGCATTTAACGCTCCTATTGCCGGTGTCTTATTTGCCATAGAATTTCTTTTGGTAGATGTTAGTATTTCTGCCTTTACTCCTATTATGATTGCTGCAGCAACGGGAGCTTTAGTTTCTGAAATTGTCTTAGACGAAACGGTATTATTGAATTTCAAACAACAACAGGATTTTGATTACCATAAAATTCCTTTTTATGTTTTATTAGGTATTTGCACAGGTTTTCTTTCAATATATTTTACTCGAAATTTCCAAAGAACTGAACATTTTTTCTCTCATTTGAGAATGAATCCTTACAAAAAAGCACTCTTAGGCGCTTTACTTTTGGCAGGACTAATTTTTGTATTTCCTACTTTATTTGGTGAAGGTTATGAAAGCATTAAAACTCTGGCGGATAATAATGCCGGTGAATTATTAGAAAACACTTTATTTAGTTCCTATAAAAATAACAGATGGATAATTCTCCTATTTGTAGGTGCTACTATGATGATGAAAGTTTTTGCAACATCAATTACATTAGGCTCTGGTGGTAATGGAGGTAATTTTGCTCCTTCCCTTTTTGTAGGTTCTTATATCGGGTATGTTTTTTCTAAAGCTGTTAATTTAACAGGATTAGCACATTTACCAATTAGTAATTTCACCATGGTAGGAATGGCTGGTATTTTGAGCGGACTGTTTCATGCGCCGTTAACAGCCATCTTCTTGATTGCTGAAATTACAGGAGGCTACAGTTTGATGCTTCCGCTAATGATTGTTGCATCCATTAGTTTTGCAATCTCTAAACGATTTGAAAAACATTCAATGGATGTCAAAGAATTGGTTAAAAAAGGACATGCTTTTACCAGTAATAAAGATCACAACGTACTGTCTACCTTGAATACCAATTCAATCATACAAACGGATTTTCTAACTGTTTTTCCAAATGACAACTTAGAAAAACTAGTTGACTTAATTTCTCATTCCAATCAAACTTACTTTGCTGTAGTTGACACAGAAAATCACTTAGTAGGAATTGTTAATTTCAATAATATTCGTGAGATAATTTTCAACAAATACAGGGTAAAATATACGCTCATTAAAGAAATCATGATTGCTCCGCTTGATGTAGTTTATCCATTTAATAGTATGGAAGTAGTAATGGATAAGTTTGAAAAAACCAAAGCAACTTTTCTACCTGTTGTTAAAGACGAAAAATACTTTGGCTTCATTTCTAAGGCAGCTGCTCTGGAAGCTTATAGAAGTAAATTAAAATCGATGACTATTGAATAAAATAATTGAAAAGCTAACTTAAATGTTAGCTTTTTTTTATTCCTGCTTATAGTAGTTTTAAACATCAAAACTTCTAATAGTTCTATGGAAAGAACAAATCAAAATGGTAACTTTGCGTTTTGCTCAAAATTATGCTAGACAAAGACAATACGATTGAAGTTTTAGGTGCAAGGGTTCACAACCTTAAAAATATAGATATTTCGATTCCTCGTGAAAAAATGGTGGTCATTACAGGACTTTCGGGTTCAGGAAAATCTTCATTAGCTTTTGATACTATTTATGCCGAAGGGCAACGACGTTATGTAGAAACTTTCTCGGCTTATGCCCGACAGTTTTTAGGTGGACTAGAGCGACCTGATGTGGATAAGATTGACGGTTTGTCACCTGTAATCGCCATTGAACAAAAAACAACCAGTAAAAGTCCACGTTCTACAGTGGGAACCATTACTGAAATTTATGATTTCCTTCGTTTGCTTTATGCCCGAGGTTCCGATGCCTACAGCTACAATACGGGTGAAAAAATGGTTTCATATTCGGATGAACAAATCAAAGATTTAATAGTAAATGATTTCACCAATAAACGCATTAATATTTTAGCCTCGGTAATTAGAGCCAGAAAAGGGCATTATGGAGAACTATTCCAGCAAATTGCCAAACAAGGCTTTTTAAAAGTCCGAGTAAACGGAGATATTCTGGATATCACTCCAGGAATGAAATTAGACCGTTACAAAACACACGATATTGAAATTGTGGTTGACCGTATGCTGATTGATAACAGCGAAGACAACCTTAAACGTCTTTCAGAGAGTATTAACACAGCCATGCATCATGGTGAGAATGTATTGATGATTTTGGATCAGGACAGTCAGGAAGTTCGCTATTTTAGCAGAAACTTAATGTGTCCTTCTACTGGTATTTCCTATCAAAATCCTGAACCCAACTTATTTTCATTTAACTCTCCAAAAGGAGCTTGTGAACATTGTAACGGCTTAGGAACAGTAAACGAAATTAACGTTAAAAAGATTATTCCAAACCCTAAATTATCGATCAAAGCAGGAGGTTTTGCTCCTTTGGGGGAATACAAATCGTCTTGGATTTTTAAACAATTAGAAATCATCGGACAAAAATATAATTTCAAAATCACTGATGCTATCGAAAGCATTCCTGAAGAAGCCATGGAAATGATTTTGAATGGTGGAAAAGAAAAATTCACCATCAATTCTAAAGATTTAGGAGTAGCCCGTGATTACAAAATAGATTTTGAAGGAATAGCACATTTCATTAAAAGTCAACATGATGAAAGTGGCTCAACCACCATCAAACGTTGGGCAAAAGATTTCATGGACGAATTACAATGCCCTGTTTGTGAAGGATCTCGTTTAAAAAAAGAAGCCTTATTCTTCAAAATCGACGAAAAAAATATTGCAGAATTGTGCAATATGGATATTTCAGATTTAACCAAATGGTTCCATAATTTAAATTCTCATTTATCAGATAAACAACTTCTTATTGCTTCTGAAGTAATCAAAGAGATAAAGGATCGATTGGATTTTTTAATGAATGTTGGTCTGGATTATTTGGCTTTAAGCCGAAGTTCTAAATCGCTTTCAGGAGGTGAAGCACAACGCATTCGATTAGCAACACAAATTGGTTCCCAGTTAGTGGGAGTTCTTTATATTTTGGACGAACCCAGTATTGGTTTGCACCAAAGAGATAATGAAAAACTCATCCATTCATTAGAACAATTACGTGATATTGGGAACTCGGTTATTGTAGTA
>JALRGZ010000045.1 GCA_023253295.1 Flavobacterium sp. | reverse complement strand
AAATGTATTTCTTATTTTACAATTGAGCTAAAAGATAATCTCCCTGCGGAAATGAAAGGTCAATTTGATGATTGGGCTTTCGGTTGTGATACTTGTCAGGATGTTTGTCCTTGGAATCGTTTTTCCAAAAGCCACAATGAGCCTTTGTTTAATCCTAATCCCGAATTGCTTTCTATGACTAAAAGAGATTGGGAAGAAATGACAGAGGAAACTTTTAAAATTGTTTTTAAGAATTCGGCTGTAAAACGAACGAAATTCCAAGGTCTACAAAGGAATATCGATTTTTTGAAGAAATAATATCAAAAAGAAATTAAAATTATCAATGCTTATAAAGTGGTTTTTGATGATTTTTTTTTATATTTATACTTCTTAAAATTTCTAGATATGACTGTAAATCAAATATTAAGCACGAAAGGAAACGATGTGTATTCAGTTGTTTCTACGATTAGCGTCTATGATGCAATAAAAGTAATGAGTGAGAAAAATGTTGGAGCAATATTGGTTATAGAAGATGATCAGCTCAAAGGAATTTTCTCTGAAAGGGATTATGCTCGAAAAGTTATTTTAAAGGATAAATCATCTAAAACGACTATGGTTCATGAAATTATGGTAAGTAATGTTTTTACCGTAAAGCCTACCGATGATTTGGATAATTGTATGGAAATGATGATTGCTAAAAGGATACGCCATTTGCCGGTTGTGGAAGATGATAAGGTTATAGGATTGATTTCTATAGGAGATGTCGTAAAATGTATTATCGAAAAACAAAAAGAAACCATTCAATTGTTAGATTCCTATATAAATGGAACACAATCTTAGTTGTCTCATAATAAATTGTATAGAGTAAGCCACTAAATTTAGTGGCTTTTTTTATTAGATTATTTTTAGGTTCTTTTAAAAGAATTATGAAAATGTTAACTTTTTCAGTTTAGACTTCTATCTTTGTATATAAGATAAAACTGCATTTATGAATAAAGAGAGTAAAAGAAGAGAAGCACTATTATATCATGCTAAACCTACACCAGGTAAAATCCAAGTTGTTCCAACAAAAAAATATGCTACACAAAGAGATTTGTCATTAGCATATTCTCCCGGAGTTGCTGAACCTTGTTTAGAGATTGAGAAAGACGTTGAAAATGTTTATAAGTATACTGCAAAAGGAAATTTAGTAGCAGTTATTAGTAATGGTACTGCAGTTTTAGGTTTAGGAGATATTGGTCCTGAAGCCGGTAAGCCAGTAATGGAAGGTAAAGGTTTGTTATTTAAAATTTTTGCTGATATTGATGTTTTTGATATTGAAGTAGATACTAAGAATGTCGAAGAGTTTATTCAAACAGTAAAAAATATTGCACCTACTTTTGGCGGAATCAATTTAGAAGATATTAAAGCCCCGGAGTCTTTTGAAATCGAAAGACGTTTGGTAGAAGAATTGAATATTCCGGTGATGCATGATGACCAACATGGTACTGCAATTATCTCTGCGGCTGGTTTAATTAATGCATTAGAAATTGCAGGTAAAAAACCAGAGGAAGTAAAAATGGTTATCTCCGGAGCTGGTTCAGCAGCTTTAGCTTGTGCCGATTTGTACATTGCTGTAGGAGTGAAACGTGAAAATATTTTAATGTACAACAGTAAAGGATTGCTTACTAAGAGTAATACATCGCTTACTGAAATGCAATTGAAGTTTGCCGTTGATGGTGATTTAATTCCACTGGCAGATGCTATGAAAGGATCGGATGTGTTCATAGGTTTGTCATCTGGAAATATTGTATCACCGGAAATGTTGCTTTCTATGAACGAATGCCCAATTGTTTTTGCTATGGCAAATCCAAATCCTGAGATCGATTACAACTTAGCGGTTGAAACGCGTAAAGATGTAATTATGGCTACCGGACGTTCAGATTATCCTAACCAAATTAATAACGTTTTAGGTTTTCCTTATATTTTTAGAGGTGCTTTAGATGTTCGTGCTACGAAAATTAATGAAGCTATGAAAATGGCTGCTGTTCGTGCTTTAGCAGCCTTGGCTAAAGAGTCGGTGCCTGAACAAGTAAATGTGGCTTATGGAGCTACCAAATTAGGTTTTGGTCGCGAATATATTATTCCGAAACCTTTTGATCCTAGATTGATTAATACCGTTTCTCCTGCTGTGGCAAAAGCAGCAATCGAATCAGGAGTTGCTAAAAATCCAATTACCGATTGGAATAAATATGAAGAAGAACTTTTAGAGCGACTAGGCAATGATAATAAAATGGTTCGATTGATTACTAATCGAGCTAAGATGGATCCTAAGAGAATTGTTTTTGCCGAAGCAGATCACTTAGATGTATTGAAAGCTGCCCAAATTGTTTATGAAGAAGGTATTGGTTTTCCTATTTTGCTTGGAAATAAAGATATTATTCATGAATTAAAAGAGGAATTAGGTTTTGATGCTGATGTAGAAATTATTGATCCAAAAACAAAAAAAGAAGAAGCAAGAAGAAACCGATATGCTAACACCTATTGGGAGTCCCGCAAAAGAAGAGGGATTTCGTTATTAGACGCACAAAAATTAATGCGTGAGCGAAATTACTATGCTGCCATGATGGTAAATACAGGGGAAGCAGATGGTTTAGTTACTGGATATACCAGAAGTTATTCAACAGTTGTTAAACCTATATTACAATTGGTAGATAAAGCACAAGGAGCGGCTTTAGTGGCAACTGCTAATATGATGATGACGTCAAGAGGTCCAATGTTTTTGTCGGATACAGCAATTAATATTAATCCATCATCTGAAGAATTGGTTAAAATTGCCTTGATGACTGCAAAAACGGCTAAGATTTTTGGAGTTGAGCCAGTTATTGCAATGGTTTCTTATTCGAATTTTGGTTCTTCAACACATCAAAATGCGTCCAAAGTAAGAGATGCGGTAGCTTATTTACACGAGCATTATCCGGATTTAGTTGTTGATGGTGAAATTCAAGCCGATTTTGCTTTGAATCCAGAAATGTTAAGCGAAAAATTCCCTTTTTCAAAATTGGCGGGTAAAAAAGTGAATACCTTGATTTTTCCAAGTCTGGATTCTGCTAATGTTACCTATAAATTAATGAAAGAACTGTATAAAACAGGTTCAATAGGACCTATCATGATGGGAATGGGTAAACCGGTGCATATCTTTCAATTAGGAGCAAGTGTAGAAGAAATGGTAAATATGGCAGCTATAACTGTGATTGATGCCCAGGAAAAGGAAAAAAGAAAAAACAATTTGAAATAATATTTAAATGATTGCACATTTACAAGGGAAGTTAGTTGAAAAAACACCAACACAACTTGTTATTGATTGTGGTGGTGTAGGCTATGAAGTTCATATTTCTCTACATACTTATTCATTACTTCCCAATTCTGATTTTATTAAAGTTTTTACTTATCTTCAAATTAAAGAAGATGCACATACTATTTATGGTTTTGTGGAGAAATCAGAAAAAGAAATATTTAAATTGTTATTATCTGTTTCGGGTATTGGAGCAGCTATTGCAAGGACCATGTTATCTTCTTTAGATCCTAAACAAATTACACATGCTATTGCATCTGGAGATGTGAATACGATCCAGTCCATTAAAGGGATTGGTAGTAAAACAGCCCAAAGAGTAATTTTGGATTTAAAGGAAAAAGTATTGAAATTGTATGATTTAGATGAAGTTTCTATGTCACAAAGCAATACAAACAGGGATGAAGCGTTATCTGCATTAGAGGTTTTAGGTTTTGTTAGAAAGGCTTCCGAAAAAGTGATAGATAAAATTGTAAAAGAGAATCCGGAGGCAACAGTTGAATCGATTATTAAACAAGCTTTAAAAAGCTTATAAAAGCATAGCAAAAACCAATTGTATGTATAAAATTTGTATTGTTTGGGCAGTTTTATTATGCAGTTTTGTGTCTTTGGCTCAGGTAAATGAGCCTGTTCAGGATACTACTAAAACAGGATATTCTTTAGGAAAGGTTCAATTGAAGAATCCTAAGAGTATCCTTTCTGCCTATACTTATGATCCAAAAACTGACAAATATATTTATACTAATTCGATTGATGGATTTTCAATTAAATATCCGATTATTTTAACTCCAAAAGAGTATGAAGATTTGGTTTTGAAAGAGTCTATGAAAGATTATTTCAAAAAGAAATCGGATGCAATGGATGGAAAGAAAAAGGGAAGTGAAGCCGATAAAAAAGATTTATTACCAAGGTATTATGTGAATTCGGGCTTGTTTGAATCTATTTTTGGTAGTAACACAATTGATGTGAAACCTACGGGTTCTGTCGAAATGGATATGGGAGTTCGTTTTACGAAACAAGATAATCCGTCATTTTCTCCCAGAAATAGAACTAATCTAGCCTTTGATTTTGATCAAAGAATTAGTATGAGTTTGATGGGGAAAGTTGGGACTCGATTGAATGTAAATGCCAATTATGATACTCAATCTTCCTTTGCGTTTCAAAATTTATTGAAGTTAGAATATGCTCCTACGGAAGATGATATTGTTCAAAAAATTGAGGTAGGTAATGTAAGTATGCCTTTAAATAGTTCTTTGATTAGAGGAGCTCAGAGTTTGTTTGGTGTTAAAGCACAATTGCAATTTGGAAAAACAACAGTTACAGGGGTGTTTTCTGAACAAAAATCGCAAACAAAAACGGTAGTTTCTCAAGGAGGAGGAACTATTCAAGATTTTGATATTTATGCATTGGATTATGATAATGACAGACATTTCTTTTTATCGCAATATTTTAGAAATCGATATGATGCAGCTTTAAAAAATTATCCTTTTATAGATAGTAGGGTACAAATTACCAGAATCGAAGTTTGGGTAACTAATAAACAAACCCGATTGAATACAACTTCAAATAATCTTAGAAATGTTATCGCTATTCAAGATTTAGGAGAGGCACAGTTAACAGGTTTAGATGATAATGAGGTGGTAGTGTTGAATCCCTCTACGGGAATGTTTAATGTTGCTGCAGACACTCCTTCTGACAATGCAAATAATAAATTTGATCCTGCTAAAATTGGTCAATCTAATGGATATTTGACCACAAGTATTCGTGAAATTGCAACGGCTAATGCTGGTTTTACGGTTTCAGTTAGTGAAGGACAAGATTATTCAAAACTGGAAAACGCACGTAAATTGACTACCAATGAATTTACCTATCATCCTCAGTTAGGATATATTTCGTTGCAACAACGATTATCGAACGATGAAATTTTGGCTGTTGCTTATGAGTATACTATCGGAGATAAAGTATACCAAGTGGGTGAATTTGGGAATGATGGGGTAGACGCTACTTTGGTTAGAGGTACTCCGCAATCTACTCAGGCAGTTGTGACACAAAGTTTGGTTTTGAAAATGTTGAAAAGCAATTTAACAAATGTTTCTAATCCGGTTTGGAACCTGATGATGAAAAATATTTATCAGATTCCGGGAGCTTATCAAATCAAACAAGAGGATTTTAGGTTTAATATTCTTTATACCGATCCTTCACCTTTAAATTACATCACTCCAGTTACAGGGAATCCATTTCCAGTAAATCCTTCTCCAGAAGATAAGGTAGCCGAAACACCCTTGTTGAATGTGTTTAATTTGGATAAATTAAATTATAATAATGACCGTCAAACAGGTGGAGATGGTTTTTTTGATTTTGTTTCAGGATTAACGGTTGATACTCAAAACGGAAGAATTATTTTTACAACTAAAGAGCCTTTTGGAGAATTATTGTTCAATAAATTGTCTAATAATGCAGGTGAAGATTATAGTAATTTAGCTAGTTATAACCCAAATCAAAACAAATACGTATTCGAAGCTTTGTATCGTAAAACTCAGGCGAAGGCACTCGAGGATAGTGATAAAAACAAATTCTTGTTAAGAGGTAAATACAAATCTTCCAGTGGAGATGGAATACCTATCGGGGCTTTTAATGTGCCTCAAGGTTCAGTAGTGGTTACAGCTGGTGGTCGTGTATTGGTAGAAGGAGTTGATTATAGTGTGAATTATCAATTAGGAAGGGTTCAGATTTTGGATCCATCCTTACAGGCTTCTAATACTCCTATAAATGTTTCTCTTGAAAATAATTCCGTTTTTGGTCAACAAACCAGAAGATTTATGGGAGTAAATGTGGAACATAAATTTTCTGAAAACTTTACTGTAGGAGGGACTTTTTTAAAAATGACTGAAAAACCATTTACTCAAAAATCTAATTATGGGCAGGAGTCAGTGAATAATACCATTTTTGGATTCAATACTAATTTTTCTACCGAAGTTCCGTTTTTTACGAGATTGGTAAATATGCTTCCAAATGTTGATACTGATGTGCCATCTAATTTATCAGTAAGAGGCGAAGTGGCATTTTTAAAGCCAGGTACATCAAAAGCAGATCAATTTCAAGGAGAATCAACATTGTATGTTGATGATTTTGAAGGTTCTCAATCTACAATCGATATGCGCTCGGCATATGCCTGGAGTTTAGCTTCTACACCTACAAATCAAGATGCAAAAAATCCAACATTGTATGATTTTAATGCTACAGCTGATGATTTGACATATGGACATAAAAGAGCAAAATTAGCCTGGTATACCATAGATCCAATTTTTTATGTTCAGAGACCTTCGGGAATTTCAACTGATGATATTTCATTGAATTCAACCAGAAGAATTTATAGTAAAGAATTATACCCTAATCTGGATATTGCTCAAGGTCAAACGCAGGTAATTAATACCTTAGATTTAACTTATTTTCCATCTGAGCGAGGACCATATAATAATAATTCAAGTTTTAATTTAACGCCTAAAGAAAATTACGGTGGGATTATGCGTTCCTTGAATTCTACCAATTTTGAACAAGGAAATGTTGAATTTATACAGTTTTGGGTTTTAGATCCTTATGTAGGTAATGGAAGTGCAACAGCTACTAATACAGGAAAGATTTATTTCAATTTAGGTGAAATTTCAGAAGATATTTTGAAAGATGGAAGAAAGCAATACGAAAATGGATTAGGGCCAGATCAGGTTTTAGTTAATCCAAGACCAATCTGGGGAGACGTCCCTGCATCACAATCTTTAATTTATGCTTTTGATGCCGATGCTAATAACAGAAAGAATCAGGATGTAGGTTTAGATGGTTTGTCTAATAGTGGAGAAGCTTCTGTTTATAACAATTTTGCCGGGGAAGCGGATCCGGCAGCTGATGATTATACGTATTATCTTAATACTTCGGGAGGGATAAAAGAACGTTACAAAAATTATAATGGAGTAGATGGCAACTCTGCTGTGGATATAAATGATCCTAATCGTGGTGCTTCTACTGTTCCTGATGTCGAAGATGTCAATAGGGATAATACCATGAATACTATTAACGCATATTATGAATACAGTATTGATTTAAGACCTGAAATGAAAGTTGGGGAGAATTATATCACTGATATTCGTGAAATAAGTACAGATGCATTGCCAAATGGTGAAACAACTGAAGCAAGATGGATTCAATTTAAGATACCTGTTTCGCAACCTGAAAATGTGATTGGGAATATTAGTGATTTTAGATCTATACGTTTTATGCGTATGTTCATGACTGGTTTTGAGGAAGAAGTTACTGTTCGTTTTGGAGCTTTGGATTTAGTTCGTGGGGAATGGAGAAGATATACAAGTACTTTGGATCCTAATGATCTTAATACGGATGACGATAATACGGAATTAGATATTACTGCCGTTAATATTCAGGAAAATGATGAAAGATGTCCGGTAAATTATATTACTCCTCCTGACGTTACAAGAGAGCAGTTGTATAATAATAATACTTTGATTAATCAAAATGAACAATCATTATCTTTAAAAGTAGCGGGAGATGGTTTAGAAATTGAAGATTCAAGAGCTGTTTTTAAAAATGTAAGTGTGGATATGCGTCAGTTTAAAAAACTGAAAATGTTTTTACATGCTGAATCTTTACCTCAGGAAATTGAGCTTCTTGATGATCAGATGATTGCTTTTATTCGATTTGGTAATGATTTTACTCAAAATTTCTATCAAATTGAAATTCCGCTTAAGGTGACAAAAGCAATTACGGGGAATTGTAGTTATACAGCTACTGAAGTTTGGCCAGAAGCAAATGAGATTGATTTAGCTTTGTCATTGTTGACAAAATTAAAAATTGAATCCATGAGCGTTGACGCAAGCACACTGCCTTTGGATGGTATTTATTATAAAAACGAAGATGAACTAGACGGAAGTTTAGCCAGTAAAACTAATAAACTAAGATTAGGAATTAAAGGGAACCCAAATTTTGGTATGGTGCGTACTTTGATGGTTGGAGTAAAAAGTAATGAAACACATCAGAAAATTAAAGGAGAAGTTTGGTTTAACGAACTTCGTTTAGCTGAGATGGACAATCATGGAGGTATGGCTGCGGTGTTGAATGTAGATACCAATTTTGCTGATTTTGCTACAGTGTCGGCTACAGGAAAAATGAGCACCATTGGATTTGGAACTATCGAACAAGGGCCAAATGAAAGAAGTAGAGAAGATATTCAACAGTACAATATTGTTACCAATATTAATTTAGGAAAGTTGTTGCCGAATAGATGGGGAATTAATTTACCGTTTAATTATAGTGTTGGAGAAGAAACAATCAAGCCAGAATATGATCCGTTTAATCAGGATATTAAATTAAAACAGCTTTTAAAAGAAACAGATGATGCAGAAACTAGGGCAAATTTAAGAAATCGTGCTATCGATTATACGAAGCGAACAAGTATCAATTTTATAGGAGTAAGAAAACAAAGAGGAGCCGAGCAAAAACCTCATGTTTATGATCCTGAGAATTTCACTTTTTCGCAGTCGTTCAATAAAGTAGAACGTCATGATTATGAAATTGAAGATTATTTGGATCAGCAAGCCAGTACGTCTGTGGATTATGCGTATAGTTTTGAAAACAAATCAGTTGAGCTTTTTAAGAAAACGAAATTCATGAAAAAAAGTAGTTATTGGAAGATGTTGAGTGATTTTAATTTTAATTATTTGCCTTCAAATATTACTTTCAATACCAATATTAACAGACAATACAATCGTCAGCAATTTAGACAGGTTGATAATGTTCCGGGATTGGAATTGCAACCTTTGTACCGAAGAAATTTTGGATTTAATTATAATTATGGATTCAATTTTAATCTGACTAAATCTTTGAAGTTTAGCTATGCAGCTTCAACTAATAATTTAGTGAAAAATTATTTAGACGATAGTGATCAGCCTATTGAGGATTTTACAATCTGGGATAGTTATTGGGATATTGGTGATCCAAATCGTCATACACAACAAGTGGTTTTAAACTATGATTTGCCTATTAATAAGATACCTTTATTTAGTTTTGTAAAAGCAAATTATACTTATACGGGAGATTATAGTTGGCAAAAATCAGCAAACGCTTTGTCTGAAATTGTAGTTGACGGTGTGGATTATAATTTAGGGAATACTGTTCAAAACGCCAGAACAAATAACTTGAACACAAGTTTTAATATGGACTTGCTGTATAAATATTTGGGGTTATCGAAAAAAGCAAAAACGCCAGTAAGAAAAATGCCTGCTGTAGCACCAAAACCAGGGCAAAAAATCACCGCAGCACCTAAACCTCAGGTTCAATCTAATCAATTTGTAGATGGTTTGATTGGGGTATTGACAAGCGTGAAGAATATCCAAGTGAATTATTCAGAGAACAGTGGAACTCTATTACCGGGTTATACGCCAAGTATTGGTTTCTTTGGTTCTTCAAAACCATCTTTAGGATTTATTTTTGGTAGTCAGGAAGATGTTCGTTACGAAGCAGCTAAAAATGGTTGGTTAACCAATTATCAGGAATTTAGTCAAAATTATACTCAGGTAACTAATAAGGTATTGCGAGCAACTGCCAATGTAGATTTATTTCCGGATTTCAAAATTGATTTGAATATGGACAGATCTTATTCCAGAAATTATTCTGAACAATATGATGTTTCTGCTGATGGTATTTATAATTCTCGTTCACCATATAATTACGGAATGTTCTCTATTTCAACGGTGTTAATCAAGACCGCTTTTTCTCAGAGTGATGAAAATTCCTCTGCTGCTTTTGATGATTTTAGAAATAATCGATTAACGATTGCTAATCGATTAGCTGAAGAGTATTATGGAGCAGGAAATTCAATCCCAAGATATGGAGATGATTTGAATCCAATTCCTGCTGATCCAGTAGACCCAGATAACGATCCGGATAAAAAGAAGAGAGAAATTTATAGTAACAATGTGGGCTATCCAATAGGTTTTGGAAAAAATAGTCAGTCTGTATTATTGCCAGCCTTTATAGCTGCTTATACAGGAACAGATGCTTCAAGTGTTTCGAAAGGTATTTTTAGAAATTTTCCTATCCCTAATTGGACCATAAAATACAATGGATTGATGCGCTATGAAATGTTTAAGAAAACATTCAAACGTTTTTCATTGCAACATGGTTATCGCGCTTCGTACACTATCAATCAGTTTAGATCTAATTTTGATTATGATAATGATTCGTCAGGAATGGATGATAGCGGTAATTTTTACAACAAAATATTAATATCAAATGTCAATTTAGTGGAACAGTTTAATCCTCTTGTACGTTTGGATTTTGAATTGAAAAATTCTTTAAAAGTACTTACAGAGATTAAAAAAGACCGCGCTTTATCGATGAGTTTTGATAATAATTTATTGACCGAGGTTAAAGGTATAGAATATATTGTAGGTTTAGGTTATCGTTTTAAAAATGTAGTTTTCTCTTCCAGACTGGCAGATAATCCAACCGGAGTGATCAAAGGAGATATCAATTTGAAAGCCGATTTGTCTTATCGAAACAATCAAACGATTGTACGTTATTTAGATTATAATAATAATCAATTGGCAGGAGGACAAAATTTATGGTCTCTGAAAGTAACAGCGGATTATTCTTTTAGTAAAAATCTTACAGCGATATTCTATTATGACCATTCTTTCTCAAAAGCAGTGATATCAACTTCATATCCAATAACGAATATTCGTTCGGGATTTACACTTCGATATAATTTTGGTAATTAATTTATGAAATCTGTACAAATTTTAATTCGAAGATTGTTACATTTGCGAAAAAAATAATTTTATATTTCAAAATACTATAATTATGAGTATACCAGCAGATTTAAAGTACACTAAAGACCACGAATGGGTAAGTTTAGAAGGTGATGTTGCTACAGTAGGGATCACACATTTTGCTCAAAAAGAGTTAGGTGATATTGTTTATGTTGAAGTGGAAACTTTAGATCAAACACTTGACAAAGACGAAGTTTTTGGTACTGTTGAAGCAGTAAAAACAGTTTCTGATTTGTTTCTTCCTTTATCAGGAGAAATTATTGAATTCAATACTGGTTTAGAAGATGCTCCTGAATTAGTGAATTCAGATCCTTATGGAGCAGGTTGGATGATAAAAGTTAAAATTTCAGATGTAGCTGAAGTTGAATCATTATTATCTAGTGAGGCATACAAAGAACTTATCGGTGCTTAAGAAAATTAGTTTAGGTGCTGCTTTATCTTGGGCAGGAGTTATTTTATATCTCTGTCTTATTAAGATAAGTGAGTTGCCTGAAATTAAGATTTCTTATATTGATAAATACATTCATGTTTTCTTTTATTTTGTATTTAGTGTGTTGTGGTTTTATGCGTTGCGTTTTTATTTTAAGAAAGAAAGACGTGCCAAGCTTTTAGGGATTGTTTTTTTTATGGCTCTGATTTTTGGAATCGCAATTGAATTGTTTCAGACCTATTTTACAACATATAGAACTGGCGATATTACCGATGTTTATGCCAATACCGGAGGTGTATTAGTAGCAATTCTTTGTATTTGTTTTCTGGATAAGAATGATTTTTTAAGTAAAATTTAAAAATTTAATCCTGCTTCGGCAGGATTTTTTTTTGTTTTAATTTTAAAATCAAGTTGCAATCCAAAATGATTTCTATAAAGCATTTGAATATTAAGTGTATTTTTGTGAGTGAAGTAGTAATCCAAATACAGTATTAAATGGATATTAGGTTATTTATAGATTCAACTTATTTAAAAACAGCTTCACAGGCAGGGCTTGACGAAAAACAAAATCAAGAAGTTGTGATGTGTTTTGTGAAAGAAGCTATTGAGGAAGGTTTCAAGTTGATTATGATTAGACCTGAAATGGTGGGTTTAGCCAAAAGTCTTATATCCAATTCGAATTCTAATCTCCAAGTAGGAACCGTAATTGATTTTCCTCAAGGAAAGTCCA
This sequence comes from Flavobacterium sp., assembly GCA_023253295.1. Taxonomy (GTDB): domain Bacteria; phylum Bacteroidota; class Bacteroidia; order Flavobacteriales; family Flavobacteriaceae; genus Flavobacterium. The sequence goes on along the minus strand of JALRGZ010000045.1, from coordinate 328 downwards.
GTATTGAAGAAAAATTAACGGAAGCTTATCAAGCTATTGTTGATGGTGCAGATGAATTGGATTTTGTATGCAATTATGAGGCTTTTAAAAAAGGGGAACTTGATTTGGTAAAAGAAGAAATTTTTAAAGGCACTCAATTAGCATTGGAACACAATAAAATAATCAAATGGATTATTGAAGTAGCTGCTTTGACAGACAAACAGATTATTCAATTATCGGCTTTGATAAAAAATGTAGTTTTGACTCATTTTCCAGAAGCGGATTATAATGCTGTTTTTGTCAAATCTTCTACTGGATTTTATAAAACGGCTAATAATGAACCTAATGG
>JALRGZ010000040.1 GCA_023253295.1 Flavobacterium sp. | reverse complement strand
GAATTTGATTTTTGGAGTTATGTTCCTAAGGATCCGCTCGTTTTGGCATTATATGGTAATCAAAATTACATAGGTAAATCATTTGATTTGTCGGATATAAGTGTTAAAGCAGAGGTGCTTACGGTATTGCATCTGGGGTATCACAAAAATATAGCTGATAATTTAATTGTAGGAGCAAGAGGAAAAATTTACTTCAGTGGATTTAATGCTTCATCAACCCAAAATTCGGGTTATATCCTTACCCGGCCTTCAAGTACCACTATGTATGAACAAATTGTAAGATCTAATTTGACTTTAAATACTTCTGGAGTTTCAAAATATTTAGCAGACGATTATAATGGAGATACGGCTTCGGATGTACAAAATCAACTTCTATTTGGTGGAGATATGGGCTTAGGATTTGATTTAGGTTTTACTTATTATCCTAAAAAAAATACGCAAATTACCGCTAGTATTCTTGATGTTGGTTTTGTTAGGCATACTAAGGATGTTGCAAATTATACGTATAGTGGTATCTACAAATACGAAGGGATTAATCCTAGTTTTACGAGTACAGATGATCCAGATGGTGTTTATAGTGATTTTAATGAGGCAATTAAAAGAGATACCTTGTACAATAAATATACTACTTGGCGTCCTGTAAAATTAAATGCGTCTTATCAATATTCATATGGGGTAAGCAGGGACGAAGACTGCGTGTGTGAGGCAGGAGAAAAAACTTTCAAGAATGCAGTTGGTGCGCAACTTTTTATAATGAGTACGCCAAGGCTTCCTATAACAGCTTTAACTGGATTCTATCAAAGAAATGTATCAAATAAGTTACAATTAAAAGCTACCTATACATTGGATTCTTATTCTTATACTAATATTGGATTGGGATTGTCAGCAAGATTAGGAGCATTTAATATGTATTTTATGGGTGATAATTTATTAGGATATCGTGATTTGTCTAAATCCCAAAGTCTTTCGTTTCAATTTGGTTTTAATTTTATATTTAAAGACAGTAATGAGCCTCCAAGTAGGTATTAAAAGAAGAAGTTTTATAGCTTAATTTATACTAACAAATGACTTGAAATGAGATCTTAAATTTAATTGGAATACAAATTTAATAAATCAAAATAATTTGCTATATTTGCACGCAATTCAACTAGAAATTGCAACATGATAGCACACAATTCAAAGATTATCGGTGAAGGTTTAACTTACGATGATGTATTATTAGTTCCTAATTACTCACAAGTGCTTCCTCGCGAAGTGAGTATCAAAACAAAATTTTCAAGAAACATAACACTTAACGTTCCTATTGTATCTGCTGCTATGGATACAGTTACAGAAAGTTCTATGGCTATTGCTATGGCACAAGAAGGAGGAATTGGTGTTTTACATAAAAACATGACTATTGAGCAGCAAGCTGCTAAAGTGCGTAAAGTAAAGCGTGCTGAGTCAGGTATGATTATCGATCCCGTTACTTTACCTCTTAGCGCTACTGTAGCTGATGCTAAATTGGCTATGAAAGAATACGGAATTGGTGGAATTCCTGTAGTTGATGAAAATCAAACATTAAAAGGAATTGTTACCAACCGTGATTTACGTTTCGAAAAAAACAGTACGCGTCCTATTGTTGAGGTAATGACTAAGGAAAACTTAGTAACTGTTGCCGAAGGAACTTCATTAGCTGAAGCTGAAGTAGTTTTACAAGGACATAAAATCGAAAAATTACCTGTAATTGACAAAGACAATAAATTAGTGGGTTTGATTACATTTAGAGATATCACTAAATTGAATCAAAAACCAAATGCTAATAAAGATAAATACGGTCGTTTGCGTGTAGCTGCCGCTTTAGGAGTTACTGCAGATGCTGTAGAAAGAGCAACTGCTTTAGTGAATGCAGGTGTTGATGCTGTAATTATTGATACTGCTCACGGACATACTAAAGGAGTGGTTGATGTTTTAAAAGCGGTTAAAGCACAATTTCCGGATTTAGATGTGGTTGTTGGAAATATTGCTACACCGGAAGCAGCTCAATATTTAGTTGATAATGGTGCTGATGGAGTAAAAGTAGGTATCGGACCTGGTTCTATTTGTACTACTCGTGTAGTTGCAGGTGTTGGTTTCCCTCAATTCTCAGCTGTATTAGAAGTAGCTGCTGCTATTAAAGGTTCCGGTGTTCCGGTTATTGCTGATGGTGGTATTCGTTATACTGGGGATATTCCTAAGGCTATTGCTGCTGGTGCTGACTGTGTAATGCTTGGTTCATTATTAGCTGGTACTAAAGAGTCTCCGGGAGAAACTATCATTTTTGAAGGAAGAAAGTTCAAATCTTACAGAGGAATGGGCTCAGTAGAAGCAATGCAAACAGGATCTAAAGACCGTTATTTCCAAGATGTTGAAGATGATGTGAAGAAATTAGTTCCGGAAGGAATTGTAGGTCGTGTTCCTTACAAAGGAGAATTAAACGAAAGTATGTTGCAATTCATTGGAGGTTTACGTGCAGGTATGGGATATTGTGGTGCTCAGGATATTGCTACTTTACAAGCTACCGGACGTTTTGTACGTTTGACTTCAAGCGGAATTTCTGAAAGTCACCCTCATAACGTTACGATTACTAAAGAAGCGCCAAATTATTCCAGATAATTTTTTGCTTATAATAACAAAAGAAAGGCTGTCTCAAAGACAGCCTTTCTTGTTTTAGAAATTAATTTTGTTCTACAAAAGCAAAGGCTTCATCCAGTTGCGAAACATCAAAATAACGTTCCAGTCTTCCGGCACTGGCTCTTTCAAAAAATAAATTATCAATTGGTACCAAAGCTTTTAATATTTTAGAATGGGCAACAATAGCTAAATGTCCCATTTTTTTGTAATTATGTAAAGCCCAAACGGTATCATCCCAAAAAGCTTTGGTACTGCTCAAAGAAAGTTTTATTTCGTCTAGTTTGATTAAAATATTAACCTTGTCAAAGCCTTTTTCTATTTTATCTTCAAAAAGTTTTTGATAAAATTTCTCGTCTGTTTCCGTAAAGCCATCAATTACAGTAATGGCTAATACATTGTTGTCGTATGTTTTAATTTGTTCTATCATTTTTCTTAGAATTAAAAAATTAATGAAAACATTAAACCGGTTAGTATTAGCAAGCTAAAACCTAAAAGTATAGGTTTACGGATGCTTTTTTTAGAAAGGATCATGCCGTAAATCATCTTCAATAGATTATTGCTTGTTACAGCATTAATAACAGCAGTGGCTAAAATTCCTTCGTTGATAGTCCATTTACTTTGAAAAATATTGATAATGAAAGGATCAATATCGGTCACGCCTACAACAAAAGATAGAATTTGAATACCCGAACTTCCGTATTGAGAATTGATAAAAACAGTAAGAAAAGCAAAAACAATAAAAAGAATTCCAAATACAAATGAAGTTTTGAATTCAAGTGGATTGGACAAACTGTTCATTTCTGATTGTTGAATAGGTTTGTTTCTTTGTTTATTGTCGAGCCAAATAAAATATAAAGCTATTATTGCTGAAAGAAAGGCAAGGATAGTTAAGCTCGGTGCCAACTGCATAGCAATTGATTTGTTGAACAAATAAGCAAGAATAAAAATGCGAATAAACATCATAGTGGTTGCCAGAATAATGGCAGCGGTTATTTTGTAATCTCGTTCTGATTCTTTGCTTTTTTTTGCCAAAATAAAAGTAGTAGCGGTACTGCTGTATAAACCGCCAAGGATTCCGGTAAGTAGTATTCCTGAGTTGGGGAAAATGAATTTTTGTAACAAATAACTAAAATATGAGATCCCTGAAACTGCTACAATAGCTACCCAAAATTTATACGGTGTTATGGATATGGTTTCCGAAAAAGGGGTATTAGGTAATAAAGGCAAAATAACTCCTGCTATAACAAGGAATTTTGCCAAGGTGATGAATTCATTATCATCTATTTTTTTTGAAAAATCAAATAGCACTTCTTTAATTTCGACCAAAATTAAAACAGCAACCACTATTAAAATTACCAACCAATCGGTTTGGGTGTAAATTAAAGGAGCCAGGCAATACGTGATGAGTGCTACAACAATGGATGTGATACTGAATTCTTTTTGCTGAAAGCTTTTGTTAAAATAAAAAACGGCAAGAAATAATCCTAATACTAATCCGCCGCCTAGGAAAGGAAATAAAGTGTCAGGAGCTAATTTGTAAAGGATAAAACCTAAAATACCAATGAGTGAAAATGTTCTATCTGTACCAAAACGACTTCCGATGGTTGAGTTTAAAAATTGTCTTCGCTGCTCTAGTCCAATTAGTAAAGAGAAGAGTACAACCAAGACAAATTTTATTAAATCGGCTGGTAAAAGATTGACGAGGTCACCGGGGTTTTCCATCTTGGAACAATTTAGTAATGTTTAGTTTTAAAAAAAAAGATAGTTTTCAGTATAACTGAAATCTTAATTAAAATTACAATTTTTAGTTTTGAACACGAAGTAATATTGTAAAAAAAGGGACTGAGGCAATTGAGGCTGTAATCTTGTATTTTTTGAAGATTACAACCAAAGTATTACTTGAATTGTTTTTCCTGCTGAAATAGCTTCTTTTTTACGTATTTCGGCTTTTATGGGAAGGAGGTAAGTATTCATCTTTGTATCAAACCAAATAGCAGTTTTCCATTCGCTGTTTCCGGTTTTGGCAAGAGCTTTTAATCTTCCCCAACCTTCTTCTTCTGATTGTAGAGCAGTTCTTATTTCAGCAGCCATTATCGTTGGTAATGAAATAAAACACCATCCGCCTGGAGATGTGTGTTGCCAGGTTTGAGCTGAAAATTCATATTTAATTTTTGCGTTCAATTGAAATGGAATTTTAGAATCAGTTGTATTTAGGGTGGAAGAGTAGTTCTTGTGTTTGCTTTGTTTTGGTTGAAATTCTAATTTCTTTTAGACAAGTTCCTTTCTCGTCTTTATTGACACAATGTATTAAAAAATCATCAATGATAGAACCGTTTTTATCTTTTATGATTATTTTAGAGAGTCTAGAATTAGTGTAATAATAATATTGTGAGTAGAAAGGAGCAAAATGGTCAGCAATTTTATTAATGCTACCATCGGGATTGTAATGATAGACAGCCTCACTTTTTTTAAATCGTTTTTGAGTGTAACAGCTGATACGTTCTCTTTGATGAGGTTTCCATCGGGTTTTACAATAATAGTTTTCTTTGTCGGGATAAGATTCAACTGTAAACCATAATTTTTTTTTGGTTTCTTGAATAATGTTTCCTAATGAATCCAGTGTTTTAGAATATTTGATTCTTCCGTTTTTTGTGAAGCTAATTTCTTTGGTTTGCAAAAGCTTTTTTTGATTATTGGTTATAACAGCTATTTTTTCCGTTAGTGTTTTTATCTCATCAGGAAGTTGTCTTGCTTTGGTGTATTTTTTTGTGGCGCAAGATTGGATTGTTAATAGGAAAATGAAAAAATAGAAAGTTTTCATAATCAAATGGCTATGGATGTACTAAGTTAAGTAATTTACAAGGCTTTGGATTCATTAAATTGGAGTTTTATAAAAAAAAATATCCTTAGTTTGTTCTAAGGATATTTTAGTTGTTGTTATGTTAAGTTTTATGTTAAAACTTCTATTTGTTTAGCTAATACAGGCGATTTCTTATTCATCATTTTCGTAATCGTAACGTGCATCCAGATAAAGCAAATTCCGGAGAATAAAAGGATGAAAATCCATGAACTTGACCAAAGTCCTGTAAAGTTTAGTAAATAACTAAAGATGATTGGACAAAAGAAACCTCCAAGTCCTCCTAATAATCCAACCATTCCACCTACAACACCTACTTCATTAGGAAAGTATTCAGGAATGTGTTTGTAAACGGCAGCTTTTCCAATTCCCCAAGAAATTCCAATAAGAATTACTAAAATGAGATAAACCCACATGTTAGCGTCAAAGTTGATTCGGGTAACACCGCGTGCAATTAATTCTTTTTTATTTACTTCTTGGTTCTCTTTTACAATAACTTCTTGCCATGATGATTTTGAAGGGAAAATAGATCCTGTTTCTAATCTTTCAGGTTGTGAGTCAATTGGGAAATCTTTATCGCCAATTTTTATGTTTGAATTACTAATTTGAGTTATAACTCCTTTTTTACCAGCCATTACGCCTGGTCCTGCAGTTGTGATTTCCATTTTTGGTACCATTAATAAAGCACTTAATACAACCGAAGAGCCTAAAACCCAGTACATTACTTTTCTGGCTCCATATTTGTCAGATAAATAACCACCAAAAGCACGAATAACTCCAGAAGGTAAGCTGAATAAAGTAGCAAACATTCCTCCCATTACTAAGCTTGTTTGATACACATTCATGAAATTCGGTAATAGCCATTGCGAATAAGCTACAAAACATCCAAACACTAAGAAGTAATAAGCTCCAAAACGCCAAACTCGAGTGTTTTTTAGAGTTTCTAGCATTTGGGGAATGCTTTTAGTTGATTTTTCTAATTTTTTGTTTTCTGCAAATACAAGGAATAATACACCAATGATTAATAAGGAAGCTCCGTAGATGACAGGTAATATTTTCCAGCCATTTTCAGGATTATCAATAGAAAATTCATTTAACAAAGAAGGTGCAATAAAAGTAGTAATAGCGGCTCCGGCATTACCCATTCCAAAAATACCCAAGGCTCTACCTTGCCATTCTTTTGGATATAAAATAGAGGTATAACCAACCCCTACAGCAAAACTAGTTCCTACCATTCCAAATAAAAAACTTAAGAAAGCAAACATGTAAAAGCTATTTGCTAAAGGAAGAAGAAATAATGGAATTGAACAAAGTAATAATAATAATGAAAAAACATATTTACCTCCAAACTTATCCGTTAGAATACCCATAGGTAAACGCATTACTGCACCAGTTAAAATGGGAATACCAAGTAACCAACCCACTTGTACTACATTCCAGTTGAAAATACCTTTATCAACTAAATAAGTTACTAATACACCGTTAAGTGTCCAACAAGCAAAACAAACGGTAAAAGCCAATGTATTGAGAAATAACATTCGGTGTGACTTTGAAAGAGAATTTGCGTTTTTCATAATACTTATATTTTTTAGCAAATTTAAGTAGTATAGACTAGTTAAAAGTTGCGAAAACGCAGGTTTTTTAAAATAATTACGTAAAAATACTTATTTTAATACGTATTTTATTTTTTTAATTAGTAAGTAGTTTGTTTTGTGCGGGTTATTCTTATTTTTTTAGATGTTGTGTATTGGTGTTTTTTAATTTGTTTAAAGACAACTTTATTGTTGTGATAAAGCAAAAATCTTATTCTAATTAAGATATTTTATAAATTAAAAAATCCTGTTTTTTAGTTGTACTAAAGAACAGGATTTGGAAAAATATTTGAGGCCTATTATATTAATGAATATTCAGTGGCTTTATTCGATAGTTCCATGAGGTTTTTTACCTTGAGTTTTTTCATCAGGTTAAAACGATGCACTTCGGCAGTACGTTTACTGATTTCTAAGGCTTCAGCAATTTCTTTGTTACCTTTTCCCGATAATAATAAGGTTAAGATTTCTTTTTCTCTTTTAGTAATGGTTAAATCTTCAGCTAGGCTAGGCTTAGGTTCTAATGTAGTTGTTGAATTCGTTAATTGATTAATTAATATTGACGAAATATCTCCGGTGAAATATTTTCCACCATTAGCTACAGCGTGTAGTGCTTTTAAAAATTCTTCTTTACTGGATCCTTTAAGTAAGTAACCGTCTGCTCCTGCTTTAATTGATTTTAAAACATATTCTTCTGATTCGTGCATGGAAAGCACAATAATTTTTACAGGATTGTTTTGATTGCGTAGTTTTTCTACCACTTCAATACCTGTAAAGTGAGGCATTCTTATATCTACAATTAATAAGTCAGGATTGGTGGTTGTTACCACATCTAAAGCTTCTTGCCCATCGGTTGCTTCTCCAACAACAACTATGTTTTTTTCGCTCTCTAAAAGTGATTTTATACCATCTCTAACAAAAAAATGATCATCTGCAAGGACAACTCTAATCGTTTGGTTCATAACTTACTTATTTTAAGGATATAAAATTTACGTATTTTATCAAAATTAGTGCAATATACGTATTTTTTACGTATTTTATTTCAAATTTAAATTGGAATGTTAAAAGTGATTCGGGTTCCTTCTCCCGGAATCGAGTTTATAAATACCCTTCCATTGATATATTGGACTCTTTCTTTCATGAATAATAATCCCATTCCGGATTCGCTATTACGCTTCTTTTCTACCGTAGACAAGTCAAAGCCTTTTCCATTATCGTCAATTGTAATACTCAATATTTTGTTGCTGTGAGATAATTGCACAATGATATGTGAAGAATCGGCATATTTGATAGCGTTATTAATGGCTTCTTGTGTCAGGCGATAGATATTGATTTCAATTAAAGAATCTAGTCTTTGGTCAAAATCAGTTTTATTATAAAATTGAACATTTTTACCGGTTAACTTGGCAAGTTCTAATGTGAGTTTTGCTATTGAGGAAACAATACCATGGTCACTTAATTCAGGAGGCATTAGGTTGAAAGTGGCAGTACGAACCCCTTTGATAATATCTAAAGATAGTTTTTTGAGATATTCGATTTTTTGAGCCGATTTTTCTTTGTCATCCAGATTGATACTCTCCAAACTAAACTTAAGCCCGGTGAGCATTTGTCCAATTCCATCGTGAATTTCGCGGGCAATACGGTTTTGTTCGTTTTCCTGATTTTCTACAATTTTACTTGAGATGATTTTTTGCTGATTGACTTTTTCAATAATGTTTTCACGATTCAATCTTTCTACCTCTAATTCGGCATTTTTACGAACGGTAATATTGAAACAAATTACTAATAATTCGGATTCTTCTTTGCGAATGCGAACAGGAATCATGGACATGTCCAGCCAAAGTTTATTCCCATATCTGTCGGTTGTGTTTAATTCTCCCTGCCAGCCGCTTCTTTGTTTTTCGGCTATAATTTGATCGATTTCCAGCTGTTCTTTTTCAACTTTTGTTAAAGCTTTAGAGAAACTTTTATCGGTGTCAAAAGAAGGATTGTATTGCAATAGTTTAGAGAATTTTTCTCCCATGTGGATGATTTTTCCCTGAGGACTAATACGACAATACAATAGGGTGTTTTCCATGGCAAAATTCAGCGATTTTAATTCTTTTACTGAATTTTCCTTGATGATACTAATGGCTTCGGTGTCACGGGCCATTTTGATAGCCCTTTTTTCTGAAATTAATAATTTAGAAATTAAGAGTTCGATTTTTTTATTGGTTGGTTTAAAGATATAGAGGAATTCTAAGAGTAAAACCAATAAAGTGAAACTCAAAATTCCATATTCAATATTACGTTGACGGGTTACTTTGTCTAAAGCTTCGTGCTCATATTGTCCTACAATGCGATTCATTTTTGTTAAAAAAACAGCAACATTTTCAAGGATTGTTTGTACATCTGCCTGATTTATTGAGTGAGCAACATTTTTTTTTCTATTGCTCAAATAATTTTGAGTAGCACTATCAATTTTTTCAATGTTGGGTTTGATGTCTTTGTATAAAGCAAAAAGCATTGGGCTTTTTTCACTGGGGAAATTCAGACTATCATTTCCTTTTTCTAATGCTAAATGGGTTGATTTCCAAAGACCAAGAGTTTTTTTGATGTTTGCAATAGCTTCTCCATTTTTAGAATCGACAGTAGATGCATTTAAAATGAGGATTTCCTTGGCTAACTTTTGGCTTAGCATTCTCTGTTTTCCTGAAATATTGATGAGGCGGGAATCGTTTAATTGACTGCTAATATTGTGTTGAATGAGCAATTGGCTCAGGAGGATGGTAATAGCAATAGTAATTAAAGCAAACAGATACATTTGCTTTAATTTTTTAAAATTAAGATTTTCAGAAAACGCTTTGGCTTCTTTTATCATAATATAACTGAATTACAATCCCAGAGCGTCTTTGATGAGTTGGAGATTTTCAGGACTGTAGTTGATTTGTAAAGCTGCCTGATGTCCTTTTTCAGACATTTTATTCCAGGTTTTCAGAATGATGTTTTTTAGTTTTTCCGTATCGTGTTTTTCAACGAATGGAGCCAGATAGTATTCTAAGAAAACTAAACAAATAACATCTTCTAATAGTTGTGTTTCCTCGTCTTTTTTAAGTAGTTTTTTTTCAATTAAGAAGGAAACTCGAGCGATAAAATTTTCATCGTAACCCGCTTTTTCTAAGATAGCTGCAGTGGTTTTTGCATGGAATTTTTTTAATTCTTCACGCCATTTTAAATAACCTACACGATCCATAGGGTAGGATTCGCGTGCTATTTTCCATCGGCAAATGTGTTGTGCCTTAGTAGCAATTTGTACTTCTTCAGAAGCATTTGGACAAAAATCCATAAGTTTTGCATACATCCTATTAGAATATAATAGTTCTTTTGGAAAACTTACGGATTCGTGTATTTCTATATTCGGATCCTGAGCGTTTTCGGCATCAATCCATTGGCTTGCTTGTTGGAATTTCGTATTTGTCATTTGGAGTCAATTATACTTCAAATATACATATTTATTCCATAAACCCAACCAATACTTCACCTTCGACAATTTTTACAGGATAGGTTGCAATTTTGTAATCTTCCCCGTTTAAGTTACTTCCGTCTTTTAGTGAGAAGGTTTTTTTGTGAATAGGACAGGCAATTTTTGGGGTTTCTTCGGCTGAACCAATCATACCTCTTGAAAGTACCATTTCTAATTTATGAGGGCATACATTTTGACAGGCATACCATTCACCTCTTCTTTCAAAATTTATAACAGCAACCTGCATGCCTTTGTATTTAATACAGTTTCCACCATCGGCAGGGAAGTCGGTTGTTTTTCCTGCTTTAAACCAAACTTTAACGTCTTCAGATGGTACGCTTGTATATTTGTCTAGTATGTGTTCCATATCGTTCTGTTTTTTAGTTTTCTTGCTGTATTCGGTTATTGAATACAGCAAGATTTATTTGATTTTGTTTTTTGCTTTTTTATTGCTGGGAAAAATTATTACCAGGCTTTAGGCATTTTTTGATCTCTTAAAGGAATGTATTCTAAGTTGTCGTCACGATCATCAGAGTTTGTGAAATGTCTGAAACGTTTCATCATTTCCGGATCTTCGATAGCTTGTTTCCATTCGCACTCAAAAGTATCTACCAAAGCTTGCATTTCTTCCTCAAGTGTAGCGTTGATTCCCAGGCTATCATTGATAATTACATTTTTCAAATACTCGATACCTCCTTCTAGTTTTTCTAACCAGGTAGAAGTACGCACTAATGGTCCTGCAGTACGGATGTAGTACATTAAGAAACGATCCATGTATTTGAATACCGTTTCTTTGTCAATTTGCTCTGCTAAAAGAACGGCGTGTTTTGGATTAGCTCCACCGTTACCACAGATGTATAAGTTCCATCCGCCTTCAACTGCAATTACTCCAAAGTCTTTTCCTCTGGCTTCAGCACATTCGCGGATACAAGCCGAAACACCTCCTTTTAATTTGTGCGGAGAACGGATACCTCTGTAACGGTTTTCTAATTCGATAGCTAATGTTGTACTGTCGTCCATTCCGTAACGACACCATGCGTTACCCACGCAGCTTTTTACAGCTCTTAAGGATTTTCCATAAGCGTGACCACTCTCGAAACCTTTATCGATTAATTTTTTCCAGATAGAAGGTAAGTCGTTTAGTTCAGCACCAAATAAATCCACACGTTGGGCCCCGGTAATTTTTGTGTATAAGTTGTATTCTTTAGCCACTTCACCAATAGCGATTAGCTTTTCAGCAGTTACTTCGCCTCCGGCCATTCTTGGTACAACAGAGTAAGTTCCGTTACGTTGAATATTCGCTAAGAAACGGTCGTTTGAATCTTGAGAAGTGACGTGTTTGTTAGCGGTGTCATTGTAGATGCTTGAGAAGATAGAAGAAAGTACCGGTCTGCAAATTTCGCAACCATCTCCTTTACCAACAGTTCCTAATACTTCGTTGTGATTAGTGAATTTGTTGATTTTTACAATGTCATATAATTCCTGACGGCTGTAAGCAAAGTGCTCACAAACTACATCTTTTACTTCTTTTCCTAATGATTTTTGAGCTGCTTTTACCAAGTCAGAAACCATTGGTTTACAACCTCCACAGCCTGAAGTTGCTTTAGTTGCTTTTACTACATCTGATAAAGTTTCGCAACTTCCGTCAGTGATAGAGCAACAGATACTTCCTTTGGTTACATTTTCACAAGAACAGATTACTGCTGTATCAGGCAAGTCCATTGCGCTCCCCATAGTAGAACCTTCGCCGCCTCTTGCTCCTAAGATTAAATCTTCCGGATTTTTAGGTACAGCCATTCCATTGATGTAAATTTGGAATAAACTATTGTAATCGCTGGAGTCTCCTACTAAGATACCTCCCAGAAGTTTGCTTCCGTCTTTAGAAACGTTGATTCTTTTATAAATTCCGGTAAATTTATTTTCATAAACAATTGGAGTTCCGTCTTGGTGTTCGATAAACGGATCTCCGAAACTTGCCACTTCAACACCAATTAATTTTAATTGAGTCGACATGTCAATGCTTTCACGCATTGTTTTTTCGCCTTGTAGAATTTGTTCAGCAGCTACATCAGCCATTTCATAACCCGGAGCAACCAAACCGTAAATCATATGGTTGTATAATGCAACCTCACCAATTGCAAAAATGGAAGGATCCGATGTTTGCATTTGATTGTTCACCACAATTCCGCCACGAACGCCAACTTCCAGACCTGCACCTCTTCCTAGTTCATCTCTTGGTTTGATACCGGCAGAAATTACAAGCATGTCTACTTTTAGCAATTCTTCTTCTTCAAACATCATTCCTGTAATGGCTTTGTCTCCATCAATGAATTGTGTTGATTTGCTAAGGTGAATTTTGATATTAAGTTCTTCAATTTTTGCACGAAGCATGTCACTTGCACCTTTGTCTAGTTGTCTTGGCATCAGGCGTGGAGCAAATTCAACTACATGAGGATTTAATCCCAAATCACGTACTGCTTTTGCTGCCTCAAGACCTAATAGACCACCTCCTAAAACAGCTGCCTCAGTAGCTCCATTTTGTTTGATTTTAGACGCATAGGCCATAATAGCATCTAAGTCTTCAATAGTTCTGTAAACAAAAACTCCTTCTTTTTCCACCCCTTCGATTGGAGGAACGAAAGCGGCCGATCCGGTAGCTAAAACTAAGTAGTCGTAAGTATAAGTGTTTTCTAAGTGAGTAGTTATTGTTTTATTTTCTTTATGAATATCTGTTACTAGTTCAGAAGTGTTTAATATGATATTGTTTTCTTCGTACCAAGTTGCTGTTGATAAAGATAAATCGTCAGCAGTTTTTCCAGCGAAATATTCACTTAAATGGACGCGATCGTAAGCGCGTCTTGGCTCTTCTCCAAATACGGTAATTTGATATTTTTCTTGTCCTTGTTTCGATATGAATTTTTCACAAAATTTGAAACCTACCATGCCGTTCCCGACTACAATAATTTTAATCATAATATCATTATTAAGTATTACGAAGCAAATATACGTATAAATACTTATTTTTAATACTTAATTTTTATTTTTTGAAAGCTTTTGAGATATTGTGAAAAGGAAGGATTTAAAATGTTTATTGTGTAAAAAATATTGATGGTTTTTTTTGTTTTTTGAGTAAAATGTAGGTTTTAGATATTTTGTTTGATTAATTTTTATCTTTTTTTTGCTTTTCAAGAGAAAAAAACAAGCTAATAAGAGTGTGTAGGAGTAGCTAAAACGAAAAAGCATCAAAATAAGTTTGTTTTATACTTATTTTGATGCTTTTGTAAAAACTAAGCTAAAAAAAAATTTTTAAGTAGGATTACTTACTTTCTTTGTAAAATGTTTTTTTTGAAACCAAAAAGCTAAATTAACCAGAGCAATTAAGGCGGGAACTTCGACTAATGGTCCAATAACTCCGGCAAAAGCTTGTCCGCTATTAATACCAAATACGCCAATTGCTACTGCAATAGCTAGTTCAAAGTTGTTTCCTGTGGCTGTAAAAGCAATAGCGGTACTTTTAGAATAATCGGCGCCAAAATACTTTCCGATAAAAAAGCTAACAATAAACATGATTCCAAAGTAGATCACTAATGGTATTGCAATTCGAATTACATCCATAGGAATTTGCACAATTAATGCACCTTTCAAGCTAAACATTACGATGATGGTAAATAATAAGGCAATCAAGGTAATTGGAGAAATAAACGGCACGTATTTATTTTGAAACCATTCTTCTCCTTTAAAATGAATAAGAGTATATCGGCTAATGATTCCAAGTGTAAATGGAATTCCCAGATAAATACCTACGCTCTCTGCTATTTGTGCAATACTAATGTTCACTTCAAAACCGCTGTATCCAAAATAGGGCGGAAGTATAGTAATGAAAATATAAGCGTATACACTATATAAAAGGACTTGAAAGATACTGTTTAGGGCTATAAGTCCGGCTGCGTATTCCCGGTTTCCATCGGCAAGATCATTCCAAACGACAACCATAGCAATGCATCTTGCCATTCCGATTAAGATTACTCCAATCATGTATTCCGGATGGTTGTTTAGAAAGGCTAATGCTAAAAAAAACATTAAAATAGGTCCTACAATCCAATTTAAAATTAAGGATGCGCTTAAGACTTTGGTGTTTTTAAAAACAGAACCCATTTGTTCGTATTTTACTTTTGCTAAAGGTGGATACATCATTAAAATTAATCCAATAGCTAAAGGTATGTTAGTTGTTCCATTTGAAAAAGAATTGATGAATTTGCCACTTGAAGGAATGAAGTTACCAATGGCAACGCCAAGTGCCATAGCTAAAAAGATCCAAAGAGTTAGGTAGCTGTCTAAAAAACTTAATTTTTTCCTGTTTGCTACAGGCGTACAATTATTTGCTGCCATTTTTATTTTTGAATTTGAGAAAACACATAAAACAATTCAGAAGCAATTTGGTTGCTTCTTTCTTCGTATTTTTCAGCTTGTTGAGGAGTGTTGTCAAAAGCTTTCGGGTCTTCAAAAGTAATTGGGATTCTTTTTTCGGCTCCAGCTATAAAAGGACAACCTACATCGGCACTTGAACAGGTTAAAATGGCTGCGAAATCCGACTGCGGATTGAATTTATCATCATAAGTTTTTGAAAAACCAATAATGGGATGTGAATTTGTACTGTATTTGATACTGTAAATTGGATTGCTGCCTTCGGCAATCGTTTTAATTTGAAAACCACTTTTTTCCAAAGTCTGTGCTGCCATTGGAAACATTGCTGTAGCTTCTGTTCCTCCGGAGTAACAAAATACATTTTTAATATTGAAATAAGAAGCCATGGCTTGAGTCCATACCTGTGATAAATGACTTCTTCTTGAGTTGTGGGTACAAATGAAATTAAGTCTTATTTCCTGTTGATTAGAATGTTTGAATTGAATATAATCAACAAGTGGCTGAAGAATGTTTTTTCTTTCTTCGCTAATTGAATAGGGTGGTAATGATTGAATTTTGGATTCGATTTTTTCGAATAATTCGGCTTTAACTGTTTTCATTAATTTATAAATTGAAGTTTAGCAACAACCGGCACCAGGAGTACAACAGCTGTTTTGGTTTTGTATTTCAGATAATTTGATTCTTGGTTTTGTAGCAGGAATTCCGCATTGGTCTTCTGCTAGGCAAGCTGTTTTTTTGTTTAGTAAAACAAATTCAATACCGTTAAAATCCAAATCGTATTTTCCAATAGTTTCAGATTGATATTCTACTTCGATTTCAAAATCGCCAATTCCTAATGCTTTTTCAGATAAGGCAATGATATTTAAAAGCTTGGTTGGTTTTAAACGATGGTCAAAATCATTGGCATTCCATAATTGGAAATTGACAACTGTTTCATTTCTTAGCGTTCCGCCACAATCGATAAAGTTTTTAGTGATTAAACCTACTTCGGTTACGTGGAAATGTTCCGGAACTGCAGTTCCGTTTTCTAATTTAAAAGTAA
>JALRGZ010000330.1 GCA_023253295.1 Flavobacterium sp. | reverse complement strand
ATGGTTTTACGATGTCTGATTCTTTTTGTTGTAATTCTTTTTGAGCATTGTCTCTAAAGGCAACAATTCTACTTTGCATGTCTTGCACTTCTTTAGAACGATCTCCATTTACTGCTTCTGTAACTGTAGCTGATTCAGCTTCGTATTTTTTTAATTTTGTTTGGTATTCTTCAACCATTTTTTTGTAATCTGCGTCATAGGTACCGCTTAAAGTTTCTAACTGTTTTTGGGCAGCTAACATGGCTGGCATAGTAGACATGATTTCACTTACATCTACATGAGCTGTTTTTGCTTGTGCATTAATGGTTTGATTTGCTCCTAAAATAAATAGTGCAGCAATTAATAAAATTTTGATTTGTTTCATTGTGTTTAAAATATTAAGTAATTAATTAGTTGTTTTTAAATTTAATTCTCTGGCTTTTTTGATTGAATCTCGAACCTGGAGTGTTTTTAATCTTTTTTCTTCGGCCGCTTTTTTACGATCCTCAAGTATCTTTTTGCGTTCTTCCAATAGCTTTGCTCTGGCATCAATTTGTTTTTGTTTGATTTCTTCAGCAGGAACTTTGGCTGTTTCTGTTTTAGAACTGTCTATTTTATTTTCTGTTTTTGTTTCTGATATTTTTGTAGTTTCAGAAACCGTGCCATTTTTTTTAGCTTCTCTTTCAGCAAGTATTTTTTGTCTTCTTTCTTCGAACTCTTGTTTCTTTTTTTCGGCAGCTAATCTTCTTTCTTCAATGAGTTTGTCTCTTGCTGATTTTTTATCGTCTAGTGCTTTCTGTCTTTCGGCCAAAATTGGATTTTCATCGATGGCGTCTTCCTTATTTTCTTTGGCTTCTTCAGCTTCTAATTGTTTTTTTGTTAGTTGCTCTCTTTTTTCTGCACGATTCAAAACACGGAGTACTTGGTCGCTGATGTCAAATCTTTTTGCCGCAAAAAGCATCGTTAAATCGGATGATTTGTCGAAAATGAAATCGTACTTTTTTGCCTCGGCAATATCCTGAACTGCCGTGAATACTTGATCTTGCAATGGTTTAACTAGTAATGTTTTTTGATTCGTTAAATCGCCATTTGGACCAAATCTTTTTTGTTGTAAATCTAATTTTTCAGTTTCCAGAAATTGAATTTCAGCTTCTCTTTCTTCAATTAATTCTTTTGTCAATAATGTTTTTTCTGCTTTTAAAGCTTCTTTTAATTTGTCTATTTCAATTTTTTTAGTTTCGATTTCCTGTTTCCATTTTTGTGCTTTCTGTTCCAATTGGGTAGTTGCTTCACTGTAATTAGTTACATTTTGCAAAATATATTCCATGTCAATATAGCCTACTTTGGATCCCCTTGTTTGTGAATAAATTGAATTTATTCCAATCAAGACTAAAAATATAAATAAAAAATGTTTTCTCATAACTACAGTGTATTAGAAAATCGTATTCAAATATTTTTTAAAATTGTTGTCCAATAATGAAATGGGTTTCCCATCCATTTGGTTTTGACGTACCTGGCAATGCATCAAATCCGTATCCAAAATCAATTCCCAACAATCCAAATGCTGGCATAAATACACGTAACCCAGCACCCGCAGAACGATTTAAATCGAATGGATTGTAGGTTTTAAAGTCAGCATAAGAGGAACCAGCTTCTAAAAACGTCAACGCATAAATAGAGGCAGAAGATTTTAGTGTTATTGGGTATCTCAATTCCATTGAAAATTTATTATAAACAGTTGCTCCAATTTGTTGTCCTGATGCATTAACAGGAGTTAAAGAGGTATTTGGATAACCACGTAATTGAATGGTTTCCCTTCCGTCCATAGAATAATTGGCCATTCCGTCTCCACCTAAATAAAATCGTTCAAAAGGAACGAGTCCACGGTCTTGGTTGTATGCGCCAAGGAATCCAAATTCAGTTAATGTTCGTAATACGAATTTACCATAAATTTTAGTATACCAATCTGCTTTGAACTTAATTTTGTAATATTCTAACCAATTGTATTTTCGTTGATCCACTTTTCCTGCATCAGGAGCTGCCTCTTGATAAGTTGCTACTCTATTTCCGCTTGCATCCAAATAAGAGCCTTTAGGGATAATAATATTTCCGGCAGTGTCTTTAACATCATCTGCGCTTTTTAATTTGTATTCTTCTTTATCGCCTAAAGCTGCATAATCAGTTCCATTCAATAAAGAGAACGGAGGAGTTAATTTTGCCGAAAGGCTAAACTCAGATCCGTAAGTTGGGAATATAGGATTTACTCCTTTATTGTTTCTAGTTAATCCTAAGGTATAAGCTAAGTTTCTTGACGTTCCGTTACCAAAAGTAAATAATCCCGTAAAGTAATCTTGTAGGTTATAATGTTGGTAGCTTACAGATTGGGACAGTACAAAGAAATCATCCGGAACGGTTAGTCTTTTTGCTAATCCAACAGATAATGTCAAAATGTTAAAACTTTTGCTTTTATCTACTTTATACGTAACGAAATTGTTTAGATATTGTGAAGTATAAGACAAGGATGTGCTAAATTGGACTGGTTTTTTACCTCCAAACCATGGTTCTGAAAAGGATAAACTGTACGTTTTAAAATAGGAACTTGCCTGTAAACGCAAAGATACTTTTTGTCCGTCTCCCATTGGAAGTGGTTTGTAGGCATCTTTGTTGAGTAAGTTTCTGGCTGAAAAGTTATTAAAGGAAAGTCCTAAAGTACCAATGAAACCGCCACCACCATAACCTCCTTGAAGTTCAATTTGACTGGATCCTTTTTCTACAAGATTATATTCTATGTCTACCGTTCCGGCAGCTCCGTCAACATTTTTAAATTTTGGGTCAATAGCTTCCGGATCAAAGAAACCTAATTGACCTATCTCTCTTACGGTTCTAACTAATTCCTCTTTGCTGTATTTTTCACCCGGTTTTGTTCTTAATTCTCTGTAAATAACGCGGTCATTGGTTTTGTCATTTCCTACAACCGTTATGTGATTGAAATAAGCCAAAGGTCCTTCTGTGACTCTTATCTCAAAATCAATGGTGTCATTGGCTGTTTTTACTTCCACAGCATTTATAGTTGAAAATAAATACCCGTTATTTTGATATAAATTGGTGATATCTTCTCCGTCAGGTTTAGATTTATCTGCGATTCTTTCTTCAAGTAATACGCCATTATAAGTTTCTCCTTTTTTAACGCCAAGAATTCGAGTTAAAAATTGATCAGAATAGACAGTATTTCCTAAAAATTTAATATTACCGAAGTAGTATTTGTTACCTTCTTCAACATTTATTTTGATTGCCAAGGCATTTTTTTCTTTGCTGTAAGTAACCGAGTCCGAAATTATTCGAGCGTCTCGGTATCCTTTTTCTTTATAGGTAGCAATTACTTTTTCTAAATCGGTTTTGTATTTGTCTTTAATAAATTTAGATGCTTTTAAAATACGTATTGGATTTTTCTGTTTGGTATCTTTCATTGCCTTTCTTAAGGTTTTGTCTGATAGCTTTGTGTTTCCGGTGAAATCAATACTTTCGATTTTAACTTTGTCTCCTTTGTCAACGCTCACAACCATATTAACTTGGTTTGTTGCAGAAGTATCTTTAACAACATTTAAATTCACTTTAGTGTTAAAATAGCCGTCTTTTTTGTATTTATTTTCAATGTAATTCTTGGTAGTTGTAATTAAGTTTTCATTGACAACTTTACCTTTTTTAAGGTCATTATCTTTTATTAAACCTTCCGTTTTGCTTTTTTTAACTCCTACAAATTTAACATCATTAAGTTTAGGAAGTTCTTTTATGTCTAAATCAAGATAAATACTGTCATTTTCAATGTGGTTGACATAGAATGAAATTTCATCAAACAAGCCTAATTTACCTAATTTTTTTATTGCGCTGCTGATTTCTTCTCCCGGAATTGTTATTTCCTGCCCTTTTTCAAGACCTGCAAATGTAACTACGGTTTGTTCATTGAAACTAATTTCACTGGTAACGGAAACTTTGGCAAGAATATATTTTTTACCTTGGTCAAAAGGGACTCTTTCTTGAGCTTTGATTTGTGAAAAACTTCCCAGAATTAAAAGGGTAAGGACTGCTTTTATATTTTTATTCAACACTAAAAAATTATTTAATTTGTTCACTTGTTTTTCCAAATCTGCGTTCTCTTTTCTGATAACTGATGATGGCCTCATATAAATTTTCTTCTTTAAAGTCAGGCCACAATACATCTGTAAAATATAATTCGGCATAGGCAATTTGCCACAACAAAAAATTACTTATCCGATGTTCTCCACTTGTACGAATTACTAAATCTACATCGGGTAAATTTTGCGTGTAAAGATGCTCATTTATAATTGAATCGTCAATAGAGTCGATTGAAATTATATTATTTTTAACTTTATCAGAAATCTTCTTTACAGCATTTACTATTTCTTCTCTAGAACCGTAACTAAGGGCAAGTGTTAAGGTCATTCGAGAGTTGTTCTTTGTTTTTTCCATTACCTCTAGGAGTTCTTTCTGAGCCGATGTTGGCATCATTTCAATATTTCCTATGGCATTGAGTTTAATGTTGTTTTTTTGTAAAGTAACTAATTCTTTTTGAAGGGATTTGATTAGTAGCTTCATTAAGGTTTCTACCTCTAATTTAGGCCTGTTCCAGTTTTCGGTTGAAAAAGCATATAAAGTTAGGTTTTCAATACCTAATTTAACACAGTTTTCAATAGTAATTCTTACTGATTTAGTTCCGTTTTCATGACCTATTGTTCTTAATAGTCCTTTTTGTTTTGCCCAACGACCATTACCGTCCATAATGATGGCTAGGTGTTTTGGTAAATTGTTTTTATTTATTGTATCTAATACACTCATTTTTTATTGTGGACAATAGCAGGGTTTCTCTCCAAAGGTATAAGTTAAAGTTAAACCTGAGAAGACGTACCAGTCATTATTATTTAAATTTCCAAACCGCAATGCACTGAAACTTTCCTGTTTTGGATTACTTCCGTCCAGATTATCAGTAAATGTATAGCGGGCTCCCACTTCAGCTCCTAAAACCAAACTTCTTGAAATATTGGTTTTTATTCCCACTATCATTGGAATTGCAATGGAGTTTTTATTGTTGTTTTTCTTTGTTTCTCCTAATTCTATATATAAATCTTCATATGAGAAAAAATTCACTCCAGAGCTTACATAAGGTGTGATTTTTTGTCCAAAAGTATGAAGATTGAAATCAAAAAAGTTGAATTCAAGGCCTAAAGATAGTTCTTTTATGCTATTTTCAAAATGATAACCTCTTAGACTTCGTCCTGGTTCCTTTGAATCCAAGTCATCAGCACTAATAGTTGATTGCATATAGGATATTCTCCAGGCATGTCTAGGACTTCTGTTCCATTTGTATAAAATTCCAAAAGCAAGCTCATTTGGAGCGATATAGGTTGTGTTTCCTATATCTCCTATGTAGTTGCTACCGCCTAAAAAAACACCTATTTCATGTATTTGTGCTTGTGAATTTACACCAAGAAATAAACAAACTAGTATGCTTAAAATTTTTTTCATTTTCATAGAAAATTGCTTGCAAATATAATAATTATCAATACTAATCAATGCTCATTAAAATAAATGTACTTTTTTTAGAAAAATAGTTGATTTATTTTACTGAGAATAGATTTTAACTTAAACGAAAAAGTTAGCTTGTATTGTATAAATAGGATTATAAAAAGCCTAATTTCTCTTGTCTTCGCCCCAAAGTAATTTGCTTCTTAAGGTTTTTAAGAAAGTTTCGTTAGGGATTTCCACCATGTTAATTTGAAAAGGAGTTTTCTTTACGGTTAAGATAGTTTCGTTTCCTACTGAAGTGATTCTTGAATCCAATGAAACCAAATAGTTTTCTTCTCTTCCGGAAACCTTAAGTTTGATTTCTGTTTCGTCAGGAATTACTAATGGGCGAGCATTAAGATTGTGTGGAGCAATAGGTGTAATTACTAAGCTTTTTACATCAGGGGTTAAAATAGGTCCGCCACAACTCAAAGAATAACCTGTAGAGCCTGTTGGAGTTGAAATGATTAAACCGTCGGCCCAATAAGAATTTAGGATTTCTCCATTGAGATAGGTGTCAATGGTAATCATCGAAGTGGTGTCCTTTCTGCTCACTGAAACTTCGTTCATAGCAAAATTGATATCGTTTAAAGCTTCGTTTTCAGGTTCAGAAGTCAGACTTAAAAGAGTTCTTTTTGAAAGTGTGTATTTTTTGTCCAGAACCATTTGAAGAAATTCATCAATGTTTTCTTTTTGGACAGTAGCCAAAAAACCCAATCTTCCGGCGTTGATTCCTAAAATGGGGATTCCTGAATCTCTAACCAAGGTTGCTGCTCTTAATATAGTTCCATCCCCGCCAATACTTAATAGCATGTCAAAACTGGAATCCAATTCTTTATGAGAACAAAAAGTTTTGTATTCTTTTTCAATGATTTTTTTTTCCTGAATTAAGGCTAAGAAATTTGATTCGATAATAATTTCGATATTTCTTTTATTGAAAAACAAGAAGATATCTTTTATAATAGGTTCTGTGCTATTTTGATAATATTGACCGTAAATGGCTATTTTCATTGGGGTTACATGTTAAGGTATTTGTCTAAATAGTCGGAACGTTCTTTTAAATTGGCAATATAGGAATCTTCGTGATGTTCGGAAATAATGTCGTAATTGTATCTTCTGAAAGTTTGAATAATTTCGTTGATAGCCCCAGAACTTATTTTAATAGTAACCTCTACGCTGTTGATATCGGATTCAGAAATGAATAGGCCTAAAATTTTTCCATTGTTACTTTCTACAATTTGAGCAATTTGACTCATAGAGTAATCTAAAATTCCTTTTCGAACTTTAACAACAACACCCTGGTCTTTGATAAAAGGAGTTTGGTGAAGGAAATTAATAATGTCTTCCAGTTCGTAATAACCTACGTATTTATTATGTTCATCTAAAATAGCAATAAGATTCGAATGATTTTTAGCGAAGATTTCTAAAACTTCCAACCAAAGAGCATCTGTTCTGATAAAAAAAGTTTCTAAACTGTATTTGTAATCGGCTACTTTTTTGTTTTCGTCAAAAGTTTCCACGTCTTCAGCCGAAATGCTTCCGATATATATACCATCTTCAGTTACGGGAAAATGAGAAAAATCGAAATCACTCAAAAAATCTCTTACAGCAGCAATAGTCTCTTGGCTGTCAATTGGTTTGAAATCATTTGTTATGTAGTTTGTAATTTCCATTTTGTACGAGTCCTCAATTTTTATGCAAAATAATCAAAAAAAGGCAAAAACGCCTAGCTTTTACTTTGTATTTTTGTAACCAAAATATAGTTTTTCGTAATCAAAAAGTGTTCCAATGACAAAGTTAAGTGTAAACATCAATAAAATAGCTACTTTACGTAATGCCCGTGGTGGAAATGTGCCCGATTTATTAAAAGTGGCTACCGATATTCAAAAATTTGGAGGACAGGGAATCACCATTCATCCTCGTCCCGATGAGCGTCACATCCGTTATCAGGATGCCCGCGATTTGAAATCGATTGTTTATACCGAATACAATATCGAAGGAAATCCGCAGCACAACTTTGTTGATTTGGTTTTAGAATGCAAACCCGATCAGGTAACTTTGGTTCCGGATGCTATTGGAGCCATCACTTCATCTGCAGGTTGGGATACGATCAAATATCAGGATTATTTAACCGAAATGATTCAGGAGTTTCAACGCAATGGAATCCGTACTTCTATTTTTGTGGATCCGGTATTGGAAATGATTGAAGGAGCTAAGAAAACCGGAACGGACAGAATTGAATTATACACTGAGTCTTTTGCACATCAATACTGTTTAGGAAACGAAAAGGGAATTACTCCTTATGTAGAAGCGGCTGTTTTGGCAAACGAATTAGGTTTGGGAATTAATGCTGGTCACGATTTGAGTTTGGATAATATTCAGTTCTTCAAACAAAATATTCCTGGATTATTAGAAGTTTCTATTGGTCATGCTTTGATTTCTGAGGCTTTGTACTTAGGTTTGGAAAACGTAGTAAATATGTATTTGCGAAAATTAAAATAATTGTAGTTTCGCAAAGTCACGCGAAGAATCCGCTGAGAATCGCAAAGTATAAAGTAGTAATTAAAATTCTTTTGGTGTGGCTATGAGACTCCTTAGTGAATCTTTGCGAAATTATTTTTTAAAATCAGAAATATGCTTTATTCAAAAATAGAAGGTGAGGGAAAACCATTTTTAATTATACATGGATTTCTTGGAATGTCCGACAATTGGAAAACCTTAGGGCAACAATTTGCTACTGAAGGCTTTGAGGTGCATATGCTCGATATGCGTAATCACGGTCGTAGTTTTCAATCGGATGAATTTAGTTATGAGTTGATGGTTCAGGATGTTTATGGTTATTGTCAAGAACACTCATTAGAAACCATCAATATTTTAGGTCATTCAATGGGAGGAAAAATAGCGATGCTTTTTGCTACCCGTTATCCCGAAATGGTCGATAAATTAATTGTTGCCGATATTGGACCAAAATATTATGCGCCACATCATCAAACTATTTTAGCAGCTTTGAATGCGGTTGATTTTTCTGTAAAACCAAGTCGTGCAGAAGTTGAAGCTACAATTGGAGAGTATATAAAGGATTTTGGAACCAAACAATTTTTGTTAAAAAACTTATATTGGTTGGAACCGGGACAATTGGCATTCCGATTCAATTTGGCTGTTTTCAATGAAAAAATAGAAGAAATAGGTGTTCCTCTTCCTGCGGAATTGGTTTTTGAAAAACCAACACTTTTCATTCGTGGAGGAAATTCAGACTATGTTTTAGATTCTGACATTGAAAATATTGCAATACATTTTCCAATGATGAAGTTAGAAACGATTCCTAATGCAGGACACTGGCTTCATGCCGAAAATCCATCGTTGTTTTGCAAAATGGTTATTTCGTTTTTGAATTAAAGAATTTCATTTGATTGTAATATAGAACAGCAACTTTCGGGTTGCTTTTTTTATGTCATATTTTGATAAATGTAAAAAAAACACTTATGTTTGTTGTCCGGCTAAAAATAACCATTATATAAATCAACCAAAATAATATGAACAAAACGATTCATTCATTCGATAAGAATACATTAGGGGAAAATCTTTTATTATTGTTGTTCGCCGTATTTCTTTTCTCGGCTTGTAAAACAACTAAAAACAGCTCTGAGTCCTCTGTGAAAGAGAAGTTGAGTGCTTATTTGATGGTTTATTTTAAAGATGATACTCATGGTTTGTATTTCGCTTTAAGTAAAGACAGTTATTCGTTTACCGATGTAAATAATGGAAAACCGGTAATTGCTGGTGATACAATTGCAGAACAAAAAGGAATTCGTGACCCTTATATTATGCGTGGAAATGATGGCTATTTTTATATGGCAATGACTGATTTGCATATTTATGGTAAACAAAAAGGCTATAGAGAAACCGAATGGGAGCGTCCTGGAGATAAATACGATTGGGGAAATAATCGAGATTTGGTTTTGATGAAATCAAAAGATTTGATTCATTGGTCACATTCTATTTTGGATATTGATAAGATGTATCCGGAGTGGAATGTAGGTTGTGTTTGGGCACCAGAATTAATTTATGATGAGTCTAAAGGCAGAATCATGATTTATTTTACGATGCGAAAAGGCAAAGGAAAGACCAAGTTGTATTATGCTTATTTGGATGATACTTTTACAGCATTGGAAACTACTCCTGAAATTTTATTTGAATATCCGGATAGTACAAAACAGATTTTGGATGCAGATATTACCAAGTTACCTGACGGAAGATTTTGCATGATGTATGTGGCTCAGGAAAACCCTGGCGGAATCAAAATGGCATTTTCGGATAAAATTAATTCAGGTTATGTGTATCAGCCGGAACAAATTGATTTTGAGAAAAAATCCTGTGAAGCACCTAATGTTTTCAAACGTTTAAGTGATAATAAATGGGTGTTGGTGTATGATATTTTTAGTGTAAATCCTCATAACTTTGGCTTTGCTGAGACGACTGATTTTAAAACTTTTAGCAATTTAGGGCATTTTGACGAAGGGGTGATGAAACGTACTAATTTTTCAGTCCAAAAGCATGGTTCAGTTATTCATTTGACAAAAAATGAAGCAGAACGTTTGGCTAAACATTGGAACTTGGATTTTTCAATTAACTAATTAAGACTGATATGAAATCAA
>JALRGZ010000296.1 GCA_023253295.1 Flavobacterium sp. | reverse complement strand
ATTCTTGAACGTTGTCCAACGAATGAAGTGTGAGCTGTTGCAGGAGTTAATAAAGTTCCAAATCCATTAGTATATTCATATCTAGGTCTGATTTGAATATCAGAACTAAATTCCTGTGCCATTGCTGCAGAACCTATAAGGCCTATTACTGATAAAGAAAGTGTTTTGAGTAATTTCATAGTGGTAGATTTAAAAAATTGTTTTTGTTAGATTATTACATTGCAAACATACTTACGTAATTCTACTTATCTACAACGTCTTACGCAAGAAAAACTAGTTTTTTAAACCAGAAAATTTTAATTTATATCACAATAAAAAACAGGTGTAAAAGTCTTTTTTTGTTATAAGTAGTTGGTTTTTAGTCCTTTTGGTTTTATTCTAAGTACTAAGTAGTGTTGGGTTTGCTTAAGAAGTAAGATAGTTAAATCTACTTAAATTGAGTTTTAGAAGTGATTTTAGAAGAAAAATGGTTTAGAGAAGAGCCATTTTTTTTTACCAAATTATTATATCAGTGAGTCTAACTTTATAATAAAAGAAAAGCCCGATAAAATATCGAGCTTTAGAGGTATGGGAAAATAAAATCAGTAGTTTTACTACTTTATAGTTTTTTGCTAAATGGATAAATTGTTATTGATGCATCTTAAAATAATAGTCGGCAGAATGTTTCCCGCTCCCATACACTAGGAAAAAGATACAAATAGCTAAAATTCCTAAAGCTAGAAATAAATTTTCTGAATGCATTTCGCCAGCAAAATTCACAAAAATAGCTCCCATTAAAATAGGTAATTGTGCAATGATAGCCCAACGGGTTAGCAATCCAAAAGCAATCATTATTCCGCCAATCATGTGGGCAGGAGTAATGTAATGAACGAGGAACATTCCTCCTCCAATTTTGTCAATAGGAGAAATCAAATCAACTAAATATTGAATGTTGGTAATAAATTTGACTCCTTTCACGAATAAAAACACTCCTAGTGCAATTCGTAATAAATCTAAAGTGAAATAAGTGTGCGAATTAGCCCATTTATTTAATTCATTTACATTGTTCATATTGCTGTATGTTTAAAATTGGTACTACTAAGTTAGTGATTTTTAGTTATATAGTGGGTTTGTTTTATGAAATTTTGAGGTTTTTACTTAGTGTAAATTTAAAAAAAGTTACTTTAAGATTTTAGATGCATAAATACTATAAACAATCCTGAAATTTAATTATTAGTTAACTGCATTTTGTTTTAGGGATGGTAAAGTATATGTCTTGTCCTGAAAAAATGAGAGAAAAACAAACAAAATTATAGTTTAACTGTGCGTTTAAGTACAATTACTTAAAAAATTATTGGGCTTCATTGGCTTTAAATTTTTCCTTACGTATTTATGGTAATCATTTTTTTAAAGGATTCAATTGTAAAATTGATTGCAACTCTTTATTTGTTATTTCGAACGAAAGTTATTGTGTATAGTCAAAATTGATGGTAAATACCTTGAATCATAATTCTCTATTGTTTTTGATACTAAGGGGGTTGGTTTTGTCTGAATTTATTTGAATGATTTTTTTATGCCAAAAAGCATTTTTTTTAATGTAATTCTTCAAAAAAAAGATGTTATAAAAAGATATAAAAGTCTATTTATTAGCCTGATTATTAGAAATAGGTTTCTTTACTTTTGAAAAAATCGTAAGTAATACTTATGTATATGTACGTATTAAAACAACTCTTAAAAACAATGAATTATGGAACAACAAACAATCACTTTAGTACAAGAATCTTTCGAGAAAGTAAAACCAATTGCACCGACGGCGGCTAAAATTTTTTACACTAAATTATTTGAATTGGACCCGGCGTTGAAACTACTTTTTCCTTCAAGTGATGAGGCAATGGCAGAGCAAGGAAATAAATTAATGATGATGTTATCAAGTGCTGTGGCAGGATTAAGCAATTTAGAAATGTTAGTTCCTGTATTACAAAATTTAGGTAAACGCCATGTAGAGTATAAAGTAGAGCCTACTCATTATAATACTGTAGGAGCAGCTCTTTTAGATACTCTTGCTGTTGGACTAGGAGATGATTTTACTCCAGAAGTAAAAGAAGCCTGGGCTAGCGTTTATGGTACAATGGCGACTGTAATGATTGATGCTTCTTATTAATTGAATTCATTTAAATTTTACTGACTATGAAAAAAAATATCCAAAATACCACTTTAAAAATTGTTGCATTTGGTTTACTAGTTGTATTTACTAATGCTTGCGGAGGAGTAGCCGAAGAAAAAGAAATCGCATCTCTTGAAGAAAATGTTTTCTCTGTTGATGAAGTTTTAGAAATGGTTGCCAAAGAAAACGATATTACCAGAAAATTGTATACCAAAGCGATTGTTGGGGAAGGAAAAAAACAAGGAATGAAGTTTGACGAAGATTGGAGAAAAAATGAAGTAGAAGCGGGACCATTACCAGCATTATTTTTGAGAGGAATTGCAACCAGTATCAAAAAAGGAGATGTTCCTTTGGGATTGTATTTAGGTTCTGATTTTCCTATCAATAATGCCAACAAGTTTAAAGGCAAACAGTCCGAATTGTTTGAGTCAATTAAAAAAGATCAAAAACCTCAATTTTTTTATGACGATGAACAAAAGTTGCATACAGCTATGTTTGCTGATTTAGCTAGTGCCGAGGCATGTGTTAGTTGTCATAATAATCATAAACAAACAGCTAAAAAAGACTGGAAACTCGGTGATGTGATGGGAGCAACTACCTGGCAGTATCCGGCAGATTCATTGAGCTATAAGGCCGCTATTCAAGTGCTAAATGCTTATTCAAAAGGAACATTAGAAACTTATAAAGAATATTTAGCCGAGGTGGCAACGTTTAAAGAAAGCGAAAAACCGGAAATTGGAACTAAGTGGCCTTCTCAAGGAAAATATTTACCTACTCCAGAGGTGTTCTTGGACAGTGTAAAGAAACTTACAGCATACAATACCATGAAGAAATTGGTTGTTGCAAAATAAATCCCCCTTATTAATATCGAAAAAAACTAAAATTCAAAAGTGAGAAACAAAAAGTCAACCACTATTGGTCTAGTACTACTATTTCTATTTTTTATTCAGTTTGCACTGGATTTAAAATGGAAATGGTTGTATGACCTACAACAAGATGAAATGTTTAAAAGGTGGTCAGGCTTTGCATTAGGAATATTTATACTATTTCAATGGCTGCTAACCTTTAGTAGAGTAATTCAAAAATTTAAGAAATATTCTTTAAAAATTACCCAACTTCATAAGTGGATTGGAGCATTAAGTCCATTACTTTTTTACATCCACAGTATGGAATTTGGGTATGGATACACCGTCTTGTTAGCCTATATTTTTCTTATCAACACCCTAATTGGGTATTTCAATTTAGATGTGATAAAGTCTACCAATGAGTTTTTGTTTAAAAGCTGGATGATTGTACATGTTGCATTTTCTATCATAGTAACAGTCTTGATGATTTTACATATTGGTGTTGTGTTTTATTATAAGTAAAGAGTTGTGATTTTTATAACACAATTTATTTAAAATTTATTAAACAAAACTAAATGAAGTTAGTAGTAAAGGATATAAAAAGAGAGACGAAAGAAGCAGTAAGTATTTATTTTAAAAATGGTAATTTTTTCAATAAATTAAAATATAAACCAGGACAATTTCTAACCATATATGTCCCTGTAAACGGAACTATAGAGAAACGTTTGTATTCTTTTAGCAGCAATCCTTTTACTGATAAAGATTTAAAAATAACAGTAAAAGAAGTTGAAAACGGATTGGTTTCTAAATATTTATGTAATGAAGTAAAGGTGGGTGACCAATTTGAAATTGAAAAACCCAACGGAAGTTTTTTTGTGGAGCCAGATAAAAAGAAACAAAAACAATACGTCCTTTTTGCTGGAGGTAGCGGTATCACTCCTGTTCTTTCCATTATTAAATCGGTGTTGACTAATGAGCCTAAGTCAATAGTTTTATTGATTTATGCTAATCAAAATAAAGAGGCTATCATCTTTCATGATGAAATTAGGGAATTGTCACAAGCATATCCGGAAACTTTTAATGTAGAACATATTTTAGCCGAAAATATTGAGGCAAAAGATAATTATCATCCCGGATTAGCCAGCAACGAATTGTATATAAAGTTGTTTAAAAAGCATAATCTTTCTTTTGAAGATAATGTTTATATGATTTGCGGGCCATTTGGTTTTATGGAAAAAACCAAAGAAATATTAGTCTTAAACAATGTAAAAAGAAGTGATATTATAGTCGAAATTTTTAAAAGCCCAGCCGTTAAAATTTACGGTAAAGACTTGATTAGTGATGTAAAATTAGTTTTTAAAGGTCAAACATACCAGTTAAAAGTGCCTGGAAATAAATCCATTCTTAGTGTAGCTATGGCCAATAATATTGCTTTGCCTTACTCCTGTAGATCAGGAATGTGCTCAACGTGTAAAGGCACTTGTACATCCGGAGATATAGAAATGACAGAAGGGCATTTTTTACCTCAATCAGAAGTAGATAGTGGAAAAATACTTAGCTGTATCAGTTATCCTAAAAGTGAAAAAGTAACAATAGAAATATAAACAAATTATTTTATGTTGAAAGTTAGCCCTTTAAGAAAAAGACAATTTATAGGAGGTGTCATTGGTACTGCTTTAGGGATTTTTCTGTTTTTTTTTCTTACGCTGGATTCTTCAGATGAATATATTTCTCTGGGACCAATGAATTCTGGTCATGCCGAGGTTTCTTGTATGGCCTGTCATATTGATGCAAAAGGGAATTTATCACAACAACTTCAATCCAATTTTGAGCATATGATAGGATTAAGAAAAAAAGGAGTTGATTTTGGAACGAAAGATGTCGATGCTAATAGCTGTTTAGCCTGCCATGACAGACCGAATGATAGACATCCAACTTATCGTTTTTCGGAACCTAAATTTGCAGAAGCCATAAAACATATCGACGCAACCACTTGTATTAGTTGTCATACAGAACACAAAGGAGAACGGGTAACTGTAGAAGCAATCAGTATGAATTATTGCATGAACTGCCATAAAGATTTAAAGGTTGAAGATGATCCTATTGATATTTCTCATGAAAAATTAATTGCTAAAGAACAATGGTTTACTTGTATTCAATGTCATGATTTTCACGGTAATCATACCTATAAAGTGGCTACAAGATTAAAAGATACGATTCCTATGACGGTGATACAGACCTATTTGAAAGGAGGAAAAGATCCTTATGGAAATGATAAAAAATACATTGGTTTGACGCAGTCAGAATGGCTTAAAAAAGTAAAAAAACACTAAAGTTTAATATTTTAGTGTTTTTTATTTGGTATCTATATGTTCTAAAATCCAGTTTAGTTCCGCATCTCTATTTTCAATTTGATCTTCAAGACCAGGTGTAATTGTTACATCAGGGTAAATACCATGACCGTGAATTGGCGTTTGATAAAAAGGAGCAAAATTCATAATTCCAATTCGGATATTTAATTTAGAATGTGGTAATTCAATAACAGGCATAAATCCGGCAACAGTTCCATTGTAATCACCACCTGTTTCTTCACCTACAAAGGTGGCTCTTTTTGAACCTTTTAAATTGGAAGAAATAATGCTTGATGCCGAAAAACTCGCTCCATTAATTAAAACATATAATTTTCCGCCAAATGCTTTTGGGCTAATTGGTTTGGGTTTTGTTTCGGTTGCAAAATAATTTTTTCCGTCTTTATCTTTGTGAACAGTAAGTAATAAATAGCCATAGACAAAGGGAGCAAAAAGTGCTTTACCAATTTTAAATGCTATATTTCCTTTGTTAAAATAAGCGCCTTCTAATAAACTTGCTCTGGAAACTACTTCTGATTTTTGAAGAAAAACAAATGTTGAATCGGCAAGGTAGGAGTAGAGATGGACAATTTCGTTCAGACGTCCACCCCCGTTGTTTCTTAAGTCGATAATAAGGGTTTGGATGTTTCTTTTTTGAATTTCAGCGAAAGATTGTGCGTAAAATTTGCGAAAGCGACCTCCTCTAAAAGCTTTTATTTTAAGTAAGGCAACACTACTGTCTTTGGATATAAAGTTTAATTCCCGGATAAAAGTATTAGAGGATTTGTCGTAACCATTGATCCGTTTTTTCTTTTTTAAAGCGCTACGTTTCTCTTTGTCAATTAGGAGTTTTTTTGAGGCTGTTTTTTTTGTTTTCTCTTCTAAGCTGTCCAGTTTGAATCTTTTAATAGTGATGGTTCTAATGCTGTCATTATTTTTAAAAACATAGTTCAAACTGTCTTTGATACCATTTTCAATAGTAAAAAAGGAAACAAAACGTTTGGAAGCCATTTCTTTTTTAAAGGTGTTATTAAAACCATCCGAACTGTAAAACCGACTGTATTCATTAACAAGTTCTTGCGGTTTTATACCGTTTATGGAAAGTACTTCAGTTCCTGCGCTGATACTTTTGTCATAGGATTTATTTTTGATGACATACAATTTGTCGTTGTAATAACTAAAATCAAACTGAGAAAACGGACCGATTCCTTTTTTAGTAATTGCTTTGGTTTCTTTCTTAGAGTATTCTTTTTGTGGAGGCAATAGATAACTGTGTCCTTGTTTTATTGCAGCAACTACAGGGCTTATTTTTTTATAGAATTCAAGAGGAGTTAATGGTTCAGTGAGGTTTTTTTTTAAACTGTCAAATTGATAATTTAGTTTTTCTTTGCTAATGTAATAATCCAGTTTTGGATGTAGTTTTTGAAGTTTTTTATGAGTGAAATCAACGTCTTTCTGAAGTTGACTGGCAGGGATTAATTTTTGTAAATGCGCATTCTCTTTTTTGATTGAGCTGCATTGTACCAAAACAAATAGTAAAAGCAATAATGTTATTCTTTTTTCTAAAAATAGCCTTGAAATCATTAGCCTAAAATTTTATAATATTATTGCTTTTTTAAACGAAAATACAATAAATTTTAAAATACAATTAGACCAATAACGTTTCCATACTGTCGTATTTGATAAGATTTTTAATCAGATTGGTAACTTCCTGAGGATTTTCTAATGGACTCACATGTCCGCCATTAACAATAATCGTTTCAAGGTAAATAGAAGTAGTAACAAAATCTTCTTTTCCATTAATGGCCAATGCTTTTACTTTTAGAGACTGAATTAAATCAGAAGAATCATTTGGGTTGAGAATAACTGTTTGGTCAATTTCTCTAATTTGACTATTAGACAAAATACCCATTGGCCTTTTCAAATGAATGAATAGATTAGGATTTTCTCTTAAAGATTTTTTAGCATATAAAGATTTAGCTGCCTGTTTGGTATAAAAACTTCTAAACATCAGCATTGAATGTTGTAAGTACTGAATTGCTTTTTGTTTTCGGGAAGTTTCGTTAAAAGGCATATTACAAAGTCCGATGCAGACAAATCTATCAGGAAATTTGCTTGCAGCTCTTAAGATAGACATACTTCCCCAG
The DNA here is from genome assembly GCA_023253295.1 of Flavobacterium sp. Lineage (GTDB taxonomy): Bacteria > Bacteroidota > Bacteroidia > Flavobacteriales > Flavobacteriaceae > Flavobacterium. The sequence goes on along the minus strand of JALRGZ010000296.1, from coordinate 7,885 downwards.
GAATGCCCTACGGCAATAACTTTATCAATTTGTAAGTTGTTTAATATTTCGACTAACATTTGAGCGCAATCTTCTAAATCCCAACCGTATTTAATATTCTCTCTGCTGTGTCCATGTAATGGCATGTCTATGGAAATAACAGTTCGGTCATTTATAGCATTTACATATTGTTTCCATAAATGATGATCGAAATAAACCCCATGAAGAAAGATGATTGGGGTTTCATTTGATTTGTTTTTTTTAATGTAAACGGCTATTTTACCCATTGAGGTGAATATATATTTACAAACAATTTTCATGTGGTATTTGGCATAAGATAATTATGCAAAATAAAAACTAAGTTAACGCTCTTGTTGACACAAAAGTGTCAAAATGTAGTTTGAACCAATTTCTTTCTTATTCTTGTGAGTGATTGTCTTTCAATTCCCAGATAAGAAGATAAATCAGAAATTGAGATTCTGTTAAATAATTCAGGATTTTCTTTGATGAAATTGAGGTATCTTGTTTCAGCATTATCAAATAAAAAACTTTCAATTCTTTTTTGTTGCATGTGCAAAATTGCCTCGGCAATCAATCGGCCGTAGCGTTCTACATTTGGAAAGCTATTATAGCCTTCCTGAATGTGTTCGTAAGGAAGATTCACCATAATTGTTGGTTCGATACATTGAAAATGATATTTGCTGGGAGCCTGTTTTACAAAAGAAGTGTAATGCGTAGCATATTTATTTTCTGAAATAAAATTGACGGTTTTTTCGTTGCCGTTTTCATCTACATAATAGGAACGCACCAAACCGCTGAACACAAATCCGATGGCTTTTTGAACGGTATTGGCTTCTAAATAAAATTGTTTGGGTTTGAACTTCGAAATCGTGAGTCCGGTTTTTAAAAAATCTAATTCAGCCTCTGTCAATAAGGGGCAAAGTTTTTTATGCGCATTCGTAATGGCAGTAAAGGCAGCTTCCAATTTTGAAATATTTATTGTGTTAAAACGAATGATAGTTGGGTGTAAAGCTATAAAATTTTACGATTTATCTTATTTTATTTTTTGATAAAAAAATCTTTTATAAAGGAATTTTTGTTAATTATATTTGGTTTCAATAGCTACTCCATTGCGAAGCGTTTGATAAACCACACAATATCTTTCTGTTAACTTGGTTAGGCTTTCAATTTGTTCGGTAGAAGCCGGGCTGTCAAATTTAAAACTGAGGCGGATGTTTTTAAAGCCCACAGCAACTTCTTTATCAACTCCCAAAGTACCTCTGAAATCCAAATCGCCTTCGGCTTTTACCGTTCCATTTTGAATTTCAATTCCCAAAGCAGTGGCTACCGCATTGAGCGTTACACCCGCACAGGCTACCAGGGATTCCAAAAGTAAATCGCCTGAACAGGCCTGAAGTCCGGTTCCTCCTGTAGCTGGATGAAGACCTGCTTCTACAATGCTTTTTCCGGTTTCGACTTTGCATGAAATACCTTCTCCAATTTTTCCCTGAGCTTTTAAAGTGATTAAAGCCGATTTGGGATTGGATTTGTATTTTTCTTTAAGAGGAGCTTGTAGATTTTTAAGTTCTGTTGAATCCATAATATAATGATTTAATGTTGGTATTTGCTATCACTATGGCGTTGTATTCGATGCTGTACTACTTCAAATTTAGTTAAATTATTATTGATTTGCTCATGAATAATCAAAAAGGCATAGTCAGGAAATCTATCCGTTATACTGTTCCTTTGACTACAATTGCTCTTCCAATTAAACGAATGGAACCATCTGTTTCTAAAGTTATTCGTTGTTGAATTTCATTTTTTAATCGGAGTTGGGATTTGGTATCAAGTGATTGTAGATAGCCAGGAGCCGGACCTTGTCCTCCTAAAAAAGGATTCCAATAATCATCAAAATCTTTAAAAACGGTTTCTATATCCAGAAATGAAGTAACCACATTTTTGAGTACCATTTTTTGAAACAGAGCTGATAATTTTTCAGTATTGCAAATGGGAAAGCGGATTCCTTCATCCAGATTTTTAGTATTAGAATCTAAAGAGTAAGCTGCATCCCAAAAATAACGCAAGAATTCCATTTTCCCAGCATAATCCCAAACATAAGCTGCGATTATGGCTTTGGGTTTACTTACTCTTTTTATTTCTAACAAAGCTTTTTCAGGATCGGGAAAGAAATTAAAAGCCAGTCCAGAAACAAGAATCTCAAATTTTTCGTTTTCAAAGGGTAAATGATCCACTGTTGCTGCGGTGTAAATATGAGGTTTTAGCAGTCGTTGTTTGGCTTTATCAATAAAAAACTTTGAAGCATCTATTCCGGATAAAGTATGCGGATTGGCTTGTTTTTCAATGGCTTCACTCAAAGCACCTGTGCCACAACCAATGTCTAGCCAATTTTTGCCAGCAGGGACATTCAGCCATTCTAAAAATGAAACAGCCATTAAGGAGCTCCATCTTCCCATGAAATATTCATAAGAATCGCTATTATTCCATTTATCTTTTATTGATTCCATTTTGATACTTTGGTTTAGATACAGTGAATCGGGTAGCAATGATTTTTTTTTGTGTATAGTAGCTGCTTATCTTTTTTTACTGGCTTTTGCCAATGGATTAAAGTCGAGGCAAAGTTGTAACCAATCGTTCAGGTTCTTTCGGTTTTGGTGTCCGTTTTCGGTAACAAAAACATATCCTTTCATTGGTTTTCCGGTGAATTCCATCGGAATTACATTTTCTTTCTTTAGTGCTTTATCGTATTGTTCTTCACCAATTCGGTACAACAGCAAATCTTCTCCTGTTTTTTTGTCAATATGAGTGCCGCAACACATTTTTTCATTTACCATAAAACAGAGTCCGCTAAACATTTTCTTCTCATAAAAATCAGCGTTTTTATCCTGGAAAAATTCTCTAATTCTTTGAGCGGTGTCTTCGTTGAAAGCCATAGTTTTATGTTTTCGGAATGATTGTAAATGATATTTTAAAAAGAACATCGATGAATAAAAACTTTGTCTATTAAAAGTACTCATTTTTTAGGACAAACAGGAACGATTTATACTCTAAATGAAGACATAACTATTTGAAAATGTTCATTTTTTCATCATAAATAGGACTTTCAATATTTAAAAAATTGAGGACGCTATGAAATACATGGTATTGGCTTAATTCTTTATTGGCTTTGAGTTGTTTGGAATGATCCGAAACCCAAACGATAAAAGGAATTTCGTATTGTTCTTTTGGAGCCATTTTCAATGGTAAGCCGTGCATATAAAGATTTTTTTCTCCTAATGATTCGCCATGATCGGAAACAAAAATCATAGTGCTTTGGTATTCCTTTAGTTCTTTTAAATCGGCTATAATTTGAGATAAAATATAGTCCGTATAAACAATGGTGTTGTCATAAGCATTGATAAGAGCTGCTTGCGAACATTTGCCTAATTCTACACTTTTGCATACGGGTTTAAAAGTTTCAAATGAAGCGGGATATTTTTTGCTGTAACTGGGACCGTGACTAGTGCTTGTGTGTAGTACTATTAGAATTTTATTTTTTGCACTGGATAAAATTTGTTCTTTTAGTCCAGTTAAAAGAATCTCATCATTTTTGCATTGGTTTCCTTTGCAAATGGTTTTTAAATAATCCTTATTTTGATAATTTCGGATATGTAAAGGAGGTTCTCCCCAATTAGTTGTTCGCCAAATCACCTCCACATTGTTTCGGTACAGATAGTTAGGTAAAATCTCGTATAATTTTCCGGTGCTTTTGTAATCTAAAATGGCTTTTACACCTGCTGTGGTATATGTAGCAGAAGATTTTGCATTAAAATGAAAAACATTGGCGGTTTTAGAAAGTAAAGGATTGGTGTTTTTGCGGTAACCGTATAAAGAGAAATTTTGACTTCGGGCCGATTCTCCTATCACTAAGACAACTACCGACTTTCGATAGTCTTTGATGGTAGCATCTGGTAATTTTATTTCTTTTTTATTTTTCTGGTATTGGTGAATATAAAAAAGGGAGAGATTGACAGAGTAGGACCAAGGCATCGCTAAACCTCCTAATCGTTTGGAATTTTTATCAATCCACAACCAGTTACTGGCATTGGCAAAAACCAAGGAAAGAATAAAGACCAAGCTGAGTGATGTAGTAATTGTAAATTTCTTCCAACTCGTAAATTGAATTTGGGTTTTCATGATGAAAACGGCTGGAATAATTCCTAAGAAAATAAGATATAGCAAAAGGTTGATAGAAAAGAAACTGCTGGATTCTTCATATTGGGTATTGAGAACATTCCCAATCATACTTTCGTCAATAATCACAGCATAGGTATTGATGAAATAAACCGCTATGGAATTGATTATAAAAGTGAGTGCCAATAAACATTTACCCACAAAACGAAGCACAAACAGGAAGAGATAAAATACAAAGGCATTGGCAAGCAGCATTAGAATAATTAAACTAACTGTCAAAATAATGCCATGTAGTGTTTTACCATCAAGGTTGTCAAAGACAAAATGGTAAAAGGGATAGTGAAACAATAAAAAATTAAGAGTACTCATCAGTAAAGCAAAATGAGTAATCTTCAATTTGTTTTTTAATAAGGTCATCATGAATTGTAATTTATTTTGTTCATTTTCCGAACAGGTATTGTACTTAACTAATTTAGTAGTTTTAAAGATAGTTTTTTTGAAATGATATAACGGTTGACGGTTTGGTAAGTAAGTTGATTATTTTCTGTTGAGTTATAATTTTCTGCGTGATTTGATGACTTCAATTTTAAAAAAAGCCAGCTATTGCACCAAACGACGGTTATAGTCAGCTGCATTAATCAAACCAACCTTTTCCTGAATCTAGTCTATTTAGGAATTCCGTAAAATCTTTACCGATATCAATATTATACTCTGAATCAAGATCAATCGGAGTCAAAACTATTTGACCATTGTCTGTTTGATTAAAATCTATTGCAATAATTTCTGCGTTACCATTTGAACCGATTCCAATTGTGTTTGGCATATACTTTTGAATTTCATATGCTTTATTCAATTCAATTAAATCTTCAGCCGCCCAAAGCTTCACGTATTCTACATTAACAAAATCCGCAAAAGCAGTGTATCTTTGAATGAAGTAAGCATAATTATCTGGGAGATTAATTCCAAAATACTTTTCAATAGACTGGATTGTAGTTTCGGATTCAAAAGCTTTTTTCTGAAAATTATATTTGACCAATAATATTTCGAGATTGTTTTCCATATAACGATAAGGCAGTTGCCTATAACGTCAGTTCGTCTAAAAACTTCCGAATAACGTTTTTTTTGTTGATTGTAGTGTAAATATAGCTGATTTAGCTTACAAAACTTATTTATGAGTAAAAAATAATTTTAATTCTGGGACTGAAAATAAAGCAGTAAATCGACTTTTTTTCAACTGCCGTGAGGAACGAATTCGGTTAAGATAGCCGTAAATAAAGAGTTTTAATAATTGGGAAGGATGGTAGGGAGGTCTTCCATTTTCGGTGAAGTTGGTTTTAAAGCCTAATGATTCGAAGGCTAAAGAATTGACAAAGGCTTTAATTAAACGGACTTCATTATCTGGAGTTATAGCTTGGTTTAAGCTAAAAAACTCGACTTTAAGCAATTCTATTTTTTAGCGTGGACGTTAATAAAAAAATAGACCTCCTTTAAATCGCTTTAAAAGAGGTCTTATTTTATGCTTTTTAGTCGAAATTAGTTTTTAGTAGAGGTTGTGCAACAGCTAACGCTGTTAGCACTAGACAAAATTTGTCTACAATTGTCCTTCTAATTTCAAAATCTTTTCTTTAATTTCATTTTCTGTTAATTCCGTTTTTGTATTTAATTTTAACAGATTTTCTAGGGCTATAATTTTTGCTTTTATTAATGCTTTTTCAGAATTTACTTTTACATCAGAATCAATTCCTATGTGCTCCCAATTAGTATTTGTGATTGCATTTTTTTCTATTGAAACGGGTATAAATACTTGGTATTTATTGCCAATAAAAAATGCTTTTACTGGATTTGCAGCACCATATGTTTTATCTCCAATTATTTTTGCAATTTTATTTTGTTGTAAATTATATGCAAATGCTTCAGCAGCAGATATGGTTTTGTTATTTACCAGAATATATACTGGTTTATCTAAATACTTTTTACCGTTCACTTTTTTCGCTGTGTAAGATTTTGTAATTTTATCATTATATCTTGTATAAACCTCATTTAATTTTATTTTTTTATCAAAAAAGTAACTTAAAAAAAGTTCGACCATTTTGCCATCTCCGCCTTGATTGTTTCTCAAATCTATAATTAATGCATTAGTATTTGAAACAAAACTCATTGTCGCATCAAGAATTTGTTGAGCTGCTTGGTTTCCTTCCGGAAATCCAGTATATCCAATATATCCAATATTTCCATCTAATCTTATCACTTTTTCAAAACCATAATTCCATTGTTTATTAATAGCATCATATTTTTTTAGCATTTCTTTTTCATTGACTGCTTTTTTTTCTTCTTCTTGACTTGGTCGGTATAATACATTGAAATGTAAATCATTTCCGTTTTTTGTTAAATAGGTGGAAAGTGATTTTGCAAATTCTGCATCAGTAAGATTGTCAAAAGTTTTAAGTTCTATTTCTGATTTTAATTTTTTAGAAAGCTGATTGGCAACATCTTCAAAAATGTAATATTCATTAATTTTATCGGCTATTTCCAGTATTTGTTTATTTCGTTCAGTTAAATCTTGGGCATTTGCTTTTGAGTTGAAACAGATTACAACGTAGATTAAAAATAGATTAAAAACTTTTTTCATTTTTTTAGATTTTACAATTAGTAATTATTTTATTTAAAGTTTTATCTAGAAAATTAATTTCTTCTAACGACAGGCCATTGAGCGCAGTATCCCTATTTATTTGTACAATTGGATTTATTAATTCGAGCGTTTTTTTGCCTTTTTTGGTTATTTCCAAATTAAATTTCCTTCTGTCTTCTTGATGAATAGTTCTGTTGAGAAAATCTTTTTTCACCATTAATTCTACCATCCTCGTAATGGATGCATTGTCTTTAAATATAAGATTTGCCAATGCATTTTGAGAGATTTTCGGATCCTTATCAAGAATTATCAAGACTAAACATTGATCTACACTGATGTCTTTTACAATTTTCGTGATATTTTTCTGTGAAACTTTTCTATACTCCTTAATTGCTTTCTCAATTGAATAAAGTACTGTTCCTGTTGGATTTTTAATGTTCATGTTAATTTATTTGATACAAATATAATTGATATATCAATAAAAAAATAATTTTGAGCTTTTTTTAAGATATATCCTTTCGACTGATTTTATTTTCTTAAGAGTTCAGCAGATTTTTGAGGATTGCTTAGTGCTAACGGCAGTTCGTCTAAAAACTTCCGAAAAACGTTTTTTTTGTTGATTGAAGTGTAAATATAGCTGATTTAGCTTACAAAATTTATTTATTAGTCAATAATAATTTTGATTCTGGGACTGAAAATAAAGCAGCAAATCGACTTTTTTTCAACTGCCGTAAGGAATGAATTCGGTTAAGATAGCTGTAGCTGTTAACCAAATTTAAAGACTATTGTTTTTTTATGAAAAAAAGAGTGGTTTTTAGACAGTTTGACGGTTTGCGGCTTGGCGTAGTGGGGGCTTTTCAGCACTACACTTGATACGAAGCACGCAGTTCAAATTTAGCAAAAATGTTCATACAAAGAACGTCCGCCCCCATTACGCCAAACCGCTGTGCTTGTTGCACAACTGTAAATATAAAAAAGAATTTGTATAAAAATACGATTTTTCGTATTTTTAAATATGCAAGGAAGAAAAGAATTAAGCCCTAAAATGCTCTATCAAGTACACTTAGCAGACTTGATTCCAGAGCA
>JALRGZ010000251.1 GCA_023253295.1 Flavobacterium sp. | reverse complement strand
GAAATTTTACAAATTTTATCCGCATCATTACTCGATAAAACATCTATAAATGAATTACTTATGAAATCAGATTACAATAATGTCAATGAACATAATATTAACCAGCTGGTTTTCAACTTATTTTAAGTGGACACTAGTGATTTTTGGTCTTAAAGTAGTTATCTCTAAATTGCTCCAATCATGACTAAAATATTCCTTACTTTACTTAGTTTTTTATTATTCATCAATTGCAGTTCCGAATCGAAAGATGATACCACAACCTCCGAAAACATGTATTTCCCACCAATTTCCGGAACCAATTGGGAAACAAAATCCATCAGCGATTTAGGTTGGAAACAAGAAGCCGTTCAACCCTTACTGGATTATTTGGATTCAAAACACAGCAAATCATTTATGATTTTAGTTAACGGACGTATCGTAATGGAAAACTATTTCAATGGACATTCGGCTACAACCAATTGGTATTGGGCAAGTGCAGGAAAAACATTAACAGCCACCCTTACCGGGATTGCCGAGCAGGAAGGATTAATCAATATTAACAATAAAGTTTCGCAATATATTGGTACAGCCTGGACAGCTGAAACATTGGAAAAAGAAAACTTAATTACTTGCAAACACTTGCTCACTATGACTTCCGGTATCGAAGATATTGCTAATGGAGATGATGTTTCACCGTCTAAACTAACTTATAAAGCTGATGCAGGTACCCGTTGGGCGTACCATAATGTTTATGTAAAATTGCAAGACGTAATTGCACAAGCTACAGGTCAAAGTTGGAGCAACTATTTCAACGCAAAACTTCGCAACAAAATTGGTATGAATGGAGTTTGGTTACCTTTAGACAATAATATCGTATATTTTAGTACCACCAGAAGTATGGCACGATTTGGTTTACTGATGTTAAACAAAGGAAAATGGGACGACACTATCATCTTAAACGAATCCTTTTTTAATGCAGCTACTTCTACTTCCCAAAACATCAATTTAAGTTATGGTTATTTATGGTGGTTGAATGGTAAAAGCAGTTATCATTTACCGCAAAGCCAATTACAATTTCCCGGAAGTATTATTCCAAATGGCCCAAATGATATGTTCATGGCATTGGGTAAAAACGATCAAAAAATTTATGTGATACCCAGCAAAAAGATGGTTGTTATCCGAATGGGCGACGCTGCCGATAATGTTAATCTGGCCTTATCCGATTTTGATGATGTACTTTGGCAAAAAATTAATGCTTTGTATCAATAATCATACTTACCTAAAAAACAAAAAACAACTTTTTATATTTGTAAGTAAACTTGTAAAACACCACTGTTATGAAAAGAATTGCACTCCTCCTTGTTTTCTTAAATTCATTTTTAATTTCCGCTCAGGAATACGAATACAAAATAGTAACCTGTGTAGAATCTATTGTTCCTAACGGCTTAGGTCGATCCAGAATGATAGATGTTGAAGATAAAAGAGATTTCAAAGAATCATCTACTGAACATACAGAAGGAAGAAACAAAACAGATCGATCTGATCTTAGAGTTGAACATTTTGAAGAAACCAAACTTTTAAACTTTTACAACCTGGGAGGTATCCGATTTGAAAATATTGCTACAAATGATGCTATTATTAGTTCCAAGATAAATACTTTAGCAACTCAAGGATGGGAATTAATGCAAGTGGTTAGTGGTGTCGAAAGCGATTCAGGATCTAATGATGGTCAGGGGATTTATATTACCCGTCTCATTTTCAAAAAGAAAAAACAATAACAATTTCGAAACTACCAAAAAAGTGTGTAAATAAACCTAAACTGTTCAGATTTATTTACACACTTTTTAATATAACATCATATATAAAAAAATTTATTTTCTCTTACTTCTGTTTTTAAAACCAATAAAAAACGATACTATCCCAACAATTAATAAAACATAATAGAATGTCAGATATTGATCTCTAATTAGGTTTGCTACCACAAAACAAACCACACTTATCATATACAGATAAATCGGAGCAATATTTTTCATGATTTTTATTTAAAGAAACTGTCTACAAATTCATATTTATTGAAGACTTGTAAATCTTCAATACCCTCACCAACTCCAATATAACGAACAGGAATTTGAAATTGATCAGAAATCCCAATAACAACCCCACCTTTAGCAGTTCCGTCTAATTTAGTTACTGCTAACGAAGTTACTTCGGTTGCAGCCGTAAATTGTTTGGCTTGTTCAAAAGCATTTTGTCCTGTTGAACCATCTAAAACTAATAAAACATCATGTGGTGCATCGGCAACTACTTTTTGCATTACACGTTTTACCTTAGACAATTCGTTCATCAAATTGATTTTATTGTGTAAACGACCTGCTGTATCAATAATTACGATATCAGCGTCCTGAGCTACTGCCGATTGAAGTGTATCGAAAGCAACAGAAGCAGGGTCAGAACCCATATTTTGTCTTACAATAGGAACATCAACTCTGTCCGCCCAAATTTGCAATTGATCAATAGCGGCTGCTCTAAAAGTATCAGCTGCACCAAGAACCACTTTATATCCTTGTTTTTTGAACTGATAAGCCAGTTTCCCAATGGTAGTTGTTTTTCCAACTCCATTAACTCCTACTACCATTAAAACATAAGGTTTTGTATTTACAGGAATTACAAATTCAGTTGCCTCACCAATATTAGTTTCTGATAATAAGGAAGCAATTTCTTCCTGAAGAATTTGATTTAATTCAGCAGTTCCTAAATATTTATCTTCTGCAACACGTTTTTCAATACGAGTAATGATTTTTAAAGTAGTATCAACACCCACGTCGGAAGAAACAAGAATTTCTTCCAGATTATCCAAAACATCATCATCAACCTTAGATTTCCCTACAATAGCTTTACTTAACTTGGAAAAGAAAGTTGTTTTTGTTTTTTCAAGACCTTTGTCTAAAGTTTGCTTCGCCTGTTCGCTAAGGCTCGGGTCTTTTTTCTCAGTAGAAAATATTCTTTTAAAAAAACTCATTGCGTGTACAGTATTAAAAATAAACCAATTAGTTCTTTGAAACCAATATAGTTTTCAAATGGTAAATATAGAAAATAAAAAAGCTACTTCCGAAGAAAGTAGCTTTTCTATATATTCTTTTATGAATTATTTCTTTTTCAAGAACTCATCAACTAATTCAGGAGCAACAATAGTTTCAACGAAAGTATATGCGCCAGTTTTTGGAGATTTAACCATTTTGATGGCTTTTGATAATCTCTTAGAAGATGTTTGTAACGATGCTACGGTTTTCTTTGCCATGATTCAAATGTTATTTGAAATTTTTTGTAAATCTCCAATGGAGTAGCCATTTGAGATTTACAAAACCTCTCTAATTATTACTTAATTTCTTTGTGAACAGTTACTCTCTTCAAAACAGGATTAAATTTTTTAATCTCTAATCTGTCCGGAGTATTTTTTTTGTTCTTAGTTGTTATGTATCTTGATGTACCAGCAACACCTGAAGCTTTGTGCTCTGTACACTCTAAAATTACTTGGATTCTATTACCTTTCTTTGCCATCTTGCTATATATTTATTAAAGGAATAAGATTATTTAATAAACCCTTCTGACTGCGCTTTTTTCAAAACAGCAGAAATTCCATTTTTATTAATTGTTTTTATCGTAGATGCTGCTACTCTAAGAGTAATCCATCTATCTTCTTCTGGAAGATAAAAACGCTTTTTAACTAAGTTTACAGAAAACTTTCTCTTAGTTTTGTTCATAGCGTGAGAAACGTTATTTCCTACCATCGCTCTTTTACCTGTAAGGTCACAAACTCTTGACATTATACTTATCTTTTATATCGTTATTCAAAATCAGGGTGCAAAGAAAAGAAAAATAAACGGTTCAAACAAAAAAATTATCAGACATTTTTAAAAATTTCTTTCTTTAACATTTCCAAGCTTTTAATTTGCGCTCTATCTATCACTTTTTCACGTGGTTGACCAAAATTAAATTCCTCTACAATCACCTCATTTGGAGTCGCTAAGGCTATAAAAACACTTCCTAACTCAGCTTTTTCTTCACCTTGCGTAGGCCCGGCATTTCCTGTTGTAGCAATTGCATAATCAGTATTCAATAATTGCTTCACATTCAAAGCCATTGCCTTTGCCACCTCAGCACTAACCACAGAATACTCTTCAATTATTTTTTCAGAGACACCCAATACATTTATTTTAGTCTCTGTCGCATATGATACCACACTGCCTTTAAAATAAGCCGAAGCACCCGGAACCGATGTCAAACTTGCCGCTATATAGCCACCAGTACAACTCTCTGCAGTAGCTATGGTTTTATTTAGCTCTTTTAACTTCTTCCCTACTAAAACCTCGATAGTTTCATCTTCCTCAAAACCAACAATAATATCATGAATTATCGCATCTAAAGAAGCTACATAAGAATCAATTGCTTTTTCTAACTCCTCCTTATTCTTTCCTCGAGCTGTAAGACGCAAACGCACTCGGCCTGGTGCCGGCAAATAAGCCAGCTTAATAAACTCCGGCAAACTGTTTTCCCAATCTTCAATTCGCTCAGCCACCAGACTTTCGCCCTGACCATAAGTCAATATGGTTTTATGAACAATATAAGGGCGATCGTATTCTTTCACCACCTTAGGAATGATTTCATTCTCCACCAAATATTTCATCTCAAAAGGAACTCCTGGCAGCGAAATAAAAACCGTATCCTCTTTTTTCATCCACATTCCCGGAGCTGTTCCCACCTGATTATGAAGAACCGTACAACGAGATGGAACCAAAGCCTGATCTTTATTAATTTGAGTTATTTTTCTTTTGAAAAAACCTTCTATCAATTGTGTTACATGCGCTAAAACCGCTTCATCAACAACCAACTCATCTTCGAAATACTCACAAAATGTTTTTTTAGTAACATCATCTTTTGTTGGTCCTAAACCACCAGTAACAATCACCAAATCAACCTTGTTTTGCAATTTTGAAAAAGTATCCAGTATATGTCGCTTATCATCACTAATAGAAATCATCTCATAAGTCTCCACTCCAATTTTATCTAATGATTTGGCTATAAAACCTGAATTAGTATCTATAATTTGCCCAATTAAAATCTCATCACCAATGGTAACAATAGTTGCTTTCATTTACTATGCTAAATATTTATTCCTTAAAAAATAAAATCAACATCCAACTCAATTGAATGTTGATTTCAGTAATATTCTTTTATTTAAAAAAGCGACTTCTTACAAATCAAAGTCTTTCTTAATTTCTTTGATAGCTTCTTTTACCTGAGCTTTAATGCTGTCATATAAATGTTCAACATCTTTTCTCTTCCCCTCAGCTTTTGTCCAGGCTTCTACCTGAAGAATTTCTTCAAAAGCAACAGTCATCCCTAACAAATCTAATGTAGGCTTAATTTTGTGCGCATAGGCGTAAGCATGCTTATGATCTTTCTTCTTAATCCCTTCTTTTATTTGAGCCAAATCTTCTGGCACATCATTAACAAACAAGGTTAAAATTTCGTTTACAAACTCCGAATCATTATCCGAAATCGCGTATACTTTTGCTAAATTATAGTGTAAAGCCATTATTTTACTTGTATTCTAAATAGTTTTTGTCCTTCTAAATACCCTTCCAAAATATCATTTGGTTGCACAGCTGCAACTCCCTTAGGAGTTCCTGTAAAAATAATATCACCTATTTTCAAGGTAAAATATTGAGAAACATAAGCAATTAACTCATCTATTTTCCACAACATCATATTCACATTACCTTCCTGAACGGTTTTATTATTGTTCTTTAATTCAAAAGTAAGATTTTCTAACGAACTAAACTGTTCTTTTGGTAAAAAATCTCCAATTACTGCCGAACCATCGAAAGCCTTAGCTTTTTCCCAAGGTAAACCTTTAGATTTTAACTGATTTTGTAAATCTCGAGCTGTAAAGTCAATACCTAAACCTATCTCATCATAATATTTATGAGCAAATTTAGCATCGATATACTTCCCTACCTTATTAATCTTTACAATAACCTCAACTTCATGCTGTACATCATCTGAAAATTCAGGAATCACAAAAGGATGTTGCTTCAACAGTATAGCCGAGTCCGGTTTAATAAAAATTACTGGTTCGCTTGGTCGTTCATTTTGAAGCTCTTCAATATGATTAGCATAATTTCGACCTATACATATTATTTTCATTTCTCTTAGTGAACAGCAACTAGTAACGAGTAATTAGTAAACAGCTAATCACTTATCACCAATCACTTATTTAGTATTTAACTTTCTTAATTTAATTGCCGTCAACACCTTTTT
>JALRGZ010000211.1 GCA_023253295.1 Flavobacterium sp. | reverse complement strand
CAAAAAGCTTTGAATATTGGAAATTGGGTAGCAATTATCTTAACGGCAATAAGTTGTTTTTTCTTGGTGCAGTATATGTTGCCTGCAACCATGCAAATGGAGTTCTTTGGAGAAGGAAGTCAGGATATTTCATCTATGCGTGTATTTTATGCTACCATTATAGGTTTAGTGGTTGGTGGAGTGATTTCTTCGGTAACAGAATATTATACAGGATTAGGTACTAAACCAGTAATGGCAATTGTGCAAAAATCCAGTACTGGGGCAGGTACTAATGTGATTGCAGGTTTAGCAACAGGAATGATTTCGACTTTTCCAACAGTGCTTTTGTTTGCAATTGCCATTTGGGCTTCGTATGCTTTGGCTGGATTTTATGGTGTTGCTTTGGCGGCTTCAGCAATGATGGCAACTACAGCTATGCAATTAGCAATTGACGCTTTTGGACCTATTTCTGATAATGCAGGTGGAATTGCTGAAATGAGTGAATTGCCTAAAGAAGTTCGAACAAGAACAGATATTTTGGACTCTGTAGGGAATACAACAGCGGCTACAGGAAAAGGTTTTGCTATTGCTTCAGCGGCATTGACATCTTTGGCTTTGTTTGCTGCCTATGTAACTTTTACAGGAATTGATGGGATTAATATTTTCAAAGCACCTGTTTTGGCCATGTTGTTCGTGGGTGGGATGATTCCTGTAGTTTTTTCTGCATTGGCGATGAATTCTGTTGGTAAAGCAGCGATGGATATGGTGTATGAAGTGCGTCGTCAGTTTAAGGAAATCCCAGGAATTATGGAAGGTACCGCAAAACCGGAATACGCTAAATGTGTTGATATTTCAACTAAGGCTGCTTTGCGTGAGATGATGTTGCCTGGAGTTTTGACTATTGGTTTTCCTATTGCAATTGTGTTGATAGGTAAATTAGTTTATGGTGATAATAATCAGCTTATAGCAGAAATGCTTGGAGGATATATGGCGGGTGTTACTGTTTCAGGTGTGTTGTGGGCTATTTTTCAAAATAATGCCGGAGGAGCCTGGGATAATGCTAAGAAATCGTTTGAAGCTGGTGTAATGATTAATGGAGAGATGACTTATAAAGGTTCAGATGCGCATAAGGCTGCAGTAACTGGAGATACAGTGGGTGATCCATTTAAAGATACTTCTGGGCCTTCGATGAATATTTTGATTAAATTAACTTGTTTAATAGGTTTGGTAATTGCTCCTATTTTAGGAAGTGGTAGCCATAATCTTTCTGAAATTCAGACAATGACAAGTACAACAGTAGTGAAATCTTGTTGTAATGAAGGGAAGATGAATAAATGTGATATGTCAAAATGTGCCAAAATGACTAAAGAGGAATGTGCTAAAATGTGTGATGAATTGGGATATACACCAGAAGAAAAAGAAATGTGCATGTTGCATTATGATGCTAATGGTAAATTTATAGCAACGAGTAAAGTGTCCAAAAAAGAAATTAAATTCGAAATAATTGAAAAAAACGGAAAATCAAGAGCTACTGTTACTACTATTGAAGATGGAAAAGAAAAAAATCAAATTTTTGAAGGCTCGTCTAAATTAGTTAAAGCGAAGGTGGAAGCTTTGAAATAGTTTATTTTGTTTAGTGTCATATAAAAATGCCTCGTAAATCACGAGGCGTTTTTTGTTTAAAGATAATTAAAGTGAAATTTGATATAGAAAGGATAGTTTTTAGTAGCCGCTGCCATCAATATTGAAATCTGGAGCAAAATCAAGAGTGGAGATTATGATTATTCCTCCCATGGTTAAGAGAATAATTGCAACATTTGCGATTTTTGATGCAGATTTGTCCATTGTATAAATGTTTTTAATTTCGTTTTCAGGCAAAAGCACTTTGTCATATTTTGAGCCTTTTTTAATTTCGCCATAATATTGGCTGTCAATTTGGATAATTCTTTTGTACTTGTGTTTTGAATTATCAGTGTTAATAATTAGTGTTTTCTGGTTTTTAGCTTCGGCTTCTTTTAAGCTTATTGAGTCTTTTTTGTAGATAACACAACTTTGTAAGGAAAAAGAAATAGCTAAGACAGCACAAATTGTTTTTTGTTTAAAATTTGATCGTCTCATGATTTTTTAGAATTTAGTTAATACCCCTTGATGTTGTCTTGTAAAAGAATAGTTTAGGGTAAATCTGAAGGGCGAAGTCAGAAAATCTATAATAAAGTTACGTAAAATATAAAACGTTAAAGTGTAGATAGTTGAATAATTTGAAATTAATTAAATAAAAAAAGCAAATTAAGTTAGATCTTAATTTGCTTTTTTTAAAGTTGAATTTTTGATTATTAAAACAATCCGTTTAATTCGGCATTGATTCTTTCGATGATGTTTCCAAGGTCTTCCGGATTATCAACAAAGTTGATTTTGTCTACATCTATAATTAATAGTTTTCCTCTGTTGTAAGTTTGAATCCAGGCTTCATAACGCTCGTTCAAACGACTTAGATAGTCAATTGAGATAGAGTTTTCGTATTCGCGTCCGCGTTTGTGGATTTGTCCCACTAAATTAGGAATAGAGCTTCTTAGGTAAATTAATAAATCGGGTGCTTTAACAGTGGATTCCATTAATTCAAAAAGAGAGGAGTAGTTTTGGAAATCGCGTGTGGTCATCAAGCCCATTGCATAGAGGTTAGGGGCAAAGATGTGAGCGTCTTCGTAGATGGTTCTGTCCTGAATTACTTTTTTTCCGCTTTCGCGAATTTGCATCACCTGACGAAAACGACTATTCAAGAAATAAATTTGAAGATTAAAAGACCATCGTTCCATCTGGTGGTAAAAATCATCTAAATAAGGGTTGTCTACCACATCCTCGTAATGAGGTTCCCATTTAAATTGTTTGGATAGTAAAGAGGTTAATGTTGTTTTTCCTGAACCTATATTTCCAGCTACTGCTATGTGCATTATGTTGTTAGCGTTTTATGATTTGTATTTAACTTTCGTTGTAAAAATAGAAAAAAAATCAGTCTCCTTTGTAGGAAATCAGATTGAATTCTAATTTTATGAATTTTAGTTTTATTTCGATTTTGAAATAAAAAAAAGCCATTTCTTTGTAAGAATGGCTTTCTGTATATATTATTAGGAGATTATTTATAAACCAAATGCTGTTTTGATTTGGTCTACATAATCTAATTTTTCCCATGTGAATAATTCAACAGTTACTGTTTTTTCTTCTCCTCCAGGAGCAGAGAAAGTTTTAGTAACTACTTCTGGCGTACGTCCCATGTGTCCGTAAGCTGCAGTTTCACTATATATAGGGTTTCTTAATTTCAAACGTTGCTCAATAAAGTAAGGACGCATATCAAAAATAGCTTCTACTTTTTTAGCGATTTCTCCATTGGTTAAATTAACTTTTGAAGTTCCGTAAGTATCGATAAAGATTCCCATTGGCTCAGCAACACCAATTGCATAAGAAACCTGAACTAAGATTTCGTCAGCAACACCGGCAGCTACTAAGTTTTTTGCAATGTGACGTGTAGCATAAGCAGCACTACGGTCTACTTTACTTGGATCTTTTCCTGAGAAAGCACCACCACCGTGAGCACCTTTACCACCGTAAGTATCAACGATGATTTTTCTTCCGGTTAAACCAGTATCTCCATGAGGTCCTCCAATAACGAATTTACCTGTTGGGTTGATGTGGTAGTTGATTTTATCGTTAAATAAGTGAGCATGCTCAGGGTTTTTAGCGATGATTCGAGGAATTAAAATTTCGATGATGTCTTTTTTGATTTTAGCAAGCATTGCAGCTTCTTCATCAAAGTCATCGTGTTGAGTAGAAATAACAATCGCATCAATACGAATTGGTGTGTTGTCATCACTATATTCTAATGTTACTTGAGCTTTAGCATCCGGACGTAAATAAGTGATTTCATTATTTTCACGTCTTAATTCAGCTAATTCTTTTAAAAGACTGTGTGAAAGGTCTAATGCTAAAGGCATGTAGTTTTCAGTTTCGTTAGTTGCATAGCCAAACATCATTCCCTGATCACCTGCACCTTGCTCTTCTGGGTTTTTTCTGTCAACACCTTGGTTGATGTCTGCAGATTGTTCGTGAATAGCCGAAAGAATTCCACAAGAATTAGCTTCAAACATGTATTCGCTTTTAGTATATCCAATTTTACGGATAACATCACGAGCAATTTGTTGAACGTCTAAATACGTGTTTGATTTTACCTCTCCAGCTAAAATTACCTGACCAGTAGTTACTAAAGTTTCACAAGCAACTTTTGAGTCAGCGTCAAAAGCTAGGAAGTTATCAATTAATGCATCTGAAATTTGATCTGCAATTTTGTCTGGATGTCCTTCGCTTACAGATTCTGACGTAAATAAATAGGCCATAAATTATTATTTTTTAATATTAAGTGAGGAAAAAATAACTGCAAAAAGGACTAAAGGAGGGTTTCTGCTTTAGCATTTTTTTCTACTGAAAATCTTCAGTACTCATAATCAACTGGGTTCATTATGAAGAGGTTGCAATCAGTTCAAATTTTTCCTCTCGTATTTTGATGTGCAAAGGTATGAAACCATTTTTGATTTGTAAATGAATCTGAACTAAAATTTT
>JALRGZ010000187.1 GCA_023253295.1 Flavobacterium sp. | reverse complement strand
TTGTAATAATTATGAAATCATCGACCTTGGGGTGATGGTTCCTCCGGAAAAAATTATTGCAGCTGCTTTAGAACACGAAGTAGATATTATCGGTTTGAGTGGTTTGATTACGCCTTCGCTGGACGAAATGGTTTTCTTGGCTAAAGAATTAGACAAGCGCGATATGAAAATCCCGGTTATGATTGGTGGAGCAACCACTTCACGTGCGCATACAGCCGTGAAAATTGCACCGCAATACAAAGCAACAGTAGTTCATGTAAACGATGCTTCTAGAGCGGTAACTGTAGCAGGAAATTTATTAGACGATAATAAAGAAACCTATACAGCAGCTATTCGCGAAGAATATGATAATTTAAGAGAGCAGTTTTTAAATCGTTCGAGAGATAAAAATTTCTTGAGTATTGAAGATGCCCGTAAAAATAAATTACAATTGGATTGGGCTAATTTTACGCCTAAAAAACCAAATTTTATTGGAACAAAAAGTTTTGAGGTTGACTTAGATGTTTTGGTTCCTTATATCGATTGGACACCGTTTTTCCAAACATGGGAATTACACGGTAAATATCCGGCAATCCTAACGGATGAAGTGGTAGGAGAGCAGGCTTCGGCAGTGTTTAAAGATGCTCAGGCAATGTTAGATGTAATTTTGAAAGAAAAGAAATTACAAGCCAAAGCTGTTTACGGAATTTTCCCTGCTAATCAGGTGAATGATGACGATATTCAATTGTATGATGAAAACGGAAAAGAATTGGAAAAATTCTTAACCCTACGTCAGCAATCACAAAAAACTAAAGGAGCTCCAAATATTGCTTTGGCCGATTTTATTGCGCCAAAAGATAACGGAGTGACGGACTATATGGGGGCTTTCTGTGTGACAACAGGTTTTGGTGTAGACGAATGGGCTGATGAATACCGTGATAAATTAGACGATTATAATTCGATTATGGTGAAAGCCTTAGCCGATCGTTTTGCAGAAGCTTTCGCTGAATATTTACACGAAAAAGTACGTAAAGAAATTTGGGGTTATGACGCTGAAGAATCTTTAACGAATGAAGAATTAATCAAAGAAAGCTATAAAGGAATTCGTCCTGCTCCGGGTTATCCGGCTTGTCCTGACCATTTGGAAAAACCTACGATTTGGAAACTGTTAAAAGTGGAAGAAGAAATTGGTGTGACTTTGACCGAAAGTATGGCAATGTGGCCTGCTTCGTCTGTTTCGGGTTATTATTTTGGAAATCCGGATAGTAAGTATTTTGGTCTTGGAAAAATAAAAGAAGATCAGGTTGTGGATTACGCAAAACGAAGAAGTATTTCAACTGACAAAGCCACAAAATGGTTGAGTCCTAATATAGCAGACTAAAAAGTTTGTTGTTTGTAGTTTGTTGTTTTTAGTTGATGGACAACAAACTATAAACTATAAGCCATAAACTAAAAAAATGAAAGTAACAGAACATTTAGAAGCAGCAAAAGGGAAAGCATTATTTTCTTTTGAAATTGTACCACCTCAAAAAGGAAGTAATATCAAAGATTTATATGCAAATATAGATCCCTTAATGGAATTTAAACCACCTTTTATTGATGTAACTACTTCGAGAGAAGAATATGTGTACATTGAAAAAGACGGACTTTTTGATCGTCGTATTACTCGAATGCGTCCGGGGACAGTTGGTATATGTGCTTCTATCCAACATAAATATGGTGTAGATGCCATTCCTCACGTTTTGTGTGGTGGTTTTACTAGAGAAGAAACCGAATATTTATTGGTAGATTGTCATTATTTAGGTATTGATAATTTAGTAGCGTTACGTGGTGACCCAATGAAAGGGGAGAAGTATTTCGAACCAACTGTTGGCGGAAATGCTTATGCTGTGGATTTGGTTAGACAAATCAAGGCGATGAACAATGGTAAGTTTTTACACGGAGAATTGCCTCTTGAAAACGCACCTGATTTTTGCGTAGGGGTTGCTGGGTATCCAGAAAAACATATCGAAGCACCTAGCTTAGAGGCAGATTTGAAACGTCTAAAAGAAAAGGTAGACGCTGGTGCCGATTACATTGTAACGCAGATGTTTTTTGACAACCAACGTTATTTTAAATTTGTAGAAGCTGCTCGTGCCATTGGAATTACGGTGCCAATTATTCCGGGAATTAAACCGGTGTCAGTAAAACGTCACTTGCAATTATTACCACAAGTTTTCTGGTTGGATATGCCGCAAGAATTGATTTCTGATATCGAGCAGGCTAAAGATAATGCGGCAGTTCGTCAAATCGGAATTGATTTTGCAGTACAACAATCCAAAGAACTAATTGAGTTTG
>JALRGZ010000169.1 GCA_023253295.1 Flavobacterium sp. | reverse complement strand
AGAAGTGATTTCGACACGCGGTTTCGAAGACCGTTTGCAAACTATAGAAAACGTTCGTAAAACTAACGTAACAGTTTGTAGTGGTGGTATCATCGGAATGGGAGAAAGTATCGAAGACCGTGCAGGTATGTTAGTTGCTCTTTCTACATTAAACCCACAACCAGAATCAGTGCCAATTAATGCTTTAGTTGCTGTTGAAGGAACTCCGATGGAAGAAGAAAAACCTGTTGAAATCTGGGAAATGATTCGTATGGTAGCTACTACACGTATCGTGATGCCGGAAACTCAGGTTCGTCTTTCAGCAGGAAGAACTAACATGAGTCGTGAAGGACAAGCTATGTGTTTCTTTGCCGGTGCCAACTCTATTTTTGCCGGAGACAAACTTTTGACTACTCCAAACCCGGATGTAAATGAAGACATGAAAATGTTTGAAATGTTAGGTTTAAATCCTCAAAAACCATTCACTAAAGTATCTCAACCTAAAACAGTAGAAGCAGAAGATTCTCAATTTGCTCCTCTAGGTGAAAAACCAAAATGGTCTCGCCCAGGACATACAATTGAACGAAACGTTGAAGCTTCAATCAAAGGAAAATAAAAACATAAAAAAAACCATTAGAAAAAGTTTTCTAATGGTTTTTTTTTATTTAAAAGCACTCCTCAATAATAAATTATTTTTCTGGAAGCTTTCACTCCACTTTCTAAAACTACTTGTACAATCAAAGCAGCATCACCAATCAACAAATCATCAAGCATAAATTTATTAGCATTAACAGCTTCATTAGAATACACTAAGCCACCGGAGAAATCATAAACATAAACGGCGTTAATAGCTACATCAGCACTAATAATACTTATTGTTTTATCATTTGCAGCAACAAAAACTCCTTTAGCAGCAACTTCATCGGCATCCTCATCGGTCTCTTCAATTACTTCTTCTTCAACAACATTTTTATCGTAATAACGCAAAATAAAGCGATTATTATAAATTCCTTTTTCGGTAGTAAAAGAATAAGAATCTTTTAAATCGTGGAGCACATTTAATAATTTATCCTCCAAAAATACTTTTTGAGAAACTAGAACCCCATCTTTATGATCAACACTAATTTTAAAATCACCTGCAATAGTTGTTTTATACCCTAAAACTATACTATCTCTTTTTTGAAAGGGCAAAGCGCGACCTTGAATAGTCAAATTACTCCCTTGATTAATACTGTAAAAATCAACATACTGATTACCATCATAACTCACTCCATCAAAAGTCCCTTCATACCCATTAGTAGCTCCACTAATATAACCAACCAAAGTCTGCTTAAAAGCTCCCTGCGCATTGGTCAAATTCAACCACAAACGATTTTTCTCAATAGTAGCATTTGTTTTTACAGCAGTAGCTGTTTTAAAAAACTGCGAATTATCGATTACCTCATCCGATAAAAGCCGCATAGCGTTATTAAAAACAACCTGACCTCCATCTTCACTTGCCTGAGCAAAAAAACCTTGAGCAGCAGCTATTAATCCTGTTGGCTCACTAAAATTATTATTATCATTTAGATCACTTTCATCCTCGTCTTCAATAGCAGTATTAGCAGTAGCTACTCCTCCTGTTAGATTATAAGTAGCATAATCATTTGAAGTATAATTATAAGTAGCATCTCCTGCAACATTAATACTTGGAGGCGAATTATGAGTCCAGAAATAAAGTGTTCCTTCTAACTTAGTTGCGTTTTCAATTAAAAAAGCATCAGCACTTATAGCTGACGGATATGGATTGCCAATTAAATACACCAAATTAGCAGTAAAATCTTTTGTTACCTCTCCATTATTTGGAACACCTTCAAATTTAGGATTATAATCAATTACAGCAGAAGTAATACTAAAATTCTGAGGTGCCCGAACAGCATAACTTTCTCCTTTCTCCATAATCTTATTTCCATTATAATGAATGAGCCATCCAGAAGTAGGATCATAACTATAATACTTATCACCTAAAGTATTAGGGGATAATTTTTTTAATGTTTGCCCCCCTACGGGTGAAGACCAATAGGTAAAATCATAACGTTTAACAGGCTGCGTGTATCGCTTATAAGTAATTTCTCCTGAGTTAACACTTTCATCATTCATTTGAATCAAACTCGCATTATTTTCAAAAGTTAATGACGCATTCGAATCAACAACTAATTCATTTCTTAATTTCAAATACTTACCTGATTTTATGGTGACATGAGCTCCTGAGTTAACTTGACAGGAACAAGCTTCAATATTATCATTTCCTTCATAATTTGATTCAAAAACCACTTTTTCTTCTATTGTTGGCTCCTCACAATCCCACGAACCATTCCAGGTTCTGACAACAACCGAAGAGACCATAGCTACATTTGCCACACTCGAAATGCAACCAGAAGGATATTGAGCAGTTACATTATAATCCCCTACAGGCAATAGAGTAAAACTCCCTGTAGTATTTGAATAATTAATCCCATCTATACTATAACTTATTCCTGCACTAGGAGCTGGAGCAGTTACAGTTATGGTTCCCGTAGGAACTACACAAGTCGGCTGTAAAGTAACAGAAGCTGTTGGAGCTGGAATATTTAAACTTACAAACAAACTACTAGCTGTTGAATTTCCACATTCATTTACTGCCACAACATTAATATTAGCCGAAGACGAACCCACCGCAACCGTTATGGAATTTGAATTTTGACCTGAAGTAATTGCCCACCCTGAAGCAGTATCTACCGTCCATAAATAGGAAGATGCATTAGCTACTGCTGAAACACTATAGGTTTGAGAAGTATTTCCTGAACATTGGTACTGATAACCACTTATGGCTCCAGGCTGAACAGGTACTGTTCCAACAGTCAAATCAACATATCGATTACTAGCACTGATATCTGTTTCACAATCAACTGACTTTACTTTTTTTATAGTTATTCTGCTTGTACCAACCGTTGTTAA
>JALRGZ010000127.1 GCA_023253295.1 Flavobacterium sp. | reverse complement strand
TTTTTTCCGGAAGCCATATTAGTGATTTTGAAATAATCTGATTTGATGTTTAAGCTCAAACGCTTTAACTGAGCAGCCAGAAATTCGGCTTCAAACAGGTTTTTTCCGCCTTCATCAGGATCGTTTTTCCATAAATCCGGATGTTTTTTTTCCATATCTACAGGCAATAAACCTGAAAAAATAGCATTACGGGCATATTGAGTGGCTGTTGGTAAAATAGAGTAGTAGGGAACTTCTTTTTCTAATTTGTAATAATCGGCTACCACACTTTCAAAAGCTTTCCATTGGTCATAACGCAAATTGTCAATCACCACAAACAATACAGGTTTATCCTTTTTCTTTAATTCAGGAACCACTAATTCTTTGAATAATGTATGTGATTGAATAGGAGCATCGGCTTTTGGTAAAAACCAGTCTTCGTAATTGCGTTCGATGAATTTCCCAAATTGTGAATTCGCTTCTACCTTTTGCGATTCTAAAATTTCAATCATACTTTGATCGTTGATGTCTTCCAATTGTAATTCCCAAAATAACAGCTTTTTGTACAATTCAATCCAGTCTTCATAACTGTTGACCATGCCCATTTCCATCGAAATCTTTCTAAATTCCTTTTGGTAATCTAAGGTTGTTTTTTGTGAAATCAGCTTAGAGTTATCCAAATTCTTCTTCAGGCTCAGTAAAATTTGGTTAGGATTGACCGGTTTAATCAAATAATCAGCGATTTTAGCACCAATGGCTTCTTCCATGATGTATTCTTCTTCGCTTTTGGTAATCATAATCATGGGGATGGCGCTTTTTTTCTCTTTCATTTCCGAAAGCGTTTCTAAGCCGCTCATTCCAGGCATATTTTCATCTAAGAAAACAATGTCAAAGTTTTCATTATCAAATATTTCAATGGCATCAAGACCATTGTTACAAGTCGTAACTTCGTAGTTTTTTTTCTCTAAAAAAAGGATGTGTGGTTTTAGATAATCGATTTCATCATCAACCCAAAGTATTTTTATTTTGTCCATATTTATGTGTAAATAACAATCAAATGAATAGTTTTATAGAACGCAAAAAATCCTCGTTCATTGTGCAAATTACAGATTTTATGTGCGCCATTTTCCTAATTTTATGATAAAGTTTTGACTGTAAATTCATTTGAAGTATTATTACTTTTACTATATCTAAAAAGAAATCTATACTGAATAAGTTATTGTTTTAAGTGCAGCTATCAACAATAAATATAAATATTTATTAAGAATTTTTGTATATGCAAAGTATGTTTGTTAGCATATTTATCTTACATTTGAAAACAAAAAATAGTTGTCAATTTAATCGGAATAGATATGAATATTGCTGTATCTAAAAATTTCAAAAAAACAAGTTTCAAAGCAATTACTTCCATAGTGTTGTTTATTATTGTTTATGTTTTTCTCATAGTCTTTGCAGTTGGCTTAACCGTTTTAAGTGCTTTGGGTGGTTTTTATCTTATTTCAATAAAACCTTCTTTTGTCACAATAATGTTAGGATTAGGATTGGCTAGTTTAGGTTTTTACGTACTAGCTTTTTTGTTCAAATTTTTATTTAAAAAACACAGTATTGATCGCAGTCATTTAGTTGAAATTCATAAAGAAACAGAACCCCGGTTATTTCAATTCATCAAGGAAATTGTAGATGAAGTAGGAACCGATTTTCCTAAAAAAATATACCTCTCCTCAGATGTAAATGCATGTGTATTTTATGATTCAAGTTTTTGGAGTTTGTTATTTCCCGTAAAAAAGAATCTTCAAATTGGCTTAGGATTAGTTAATACAATCACTAAACAAGAATTAAAAGCTATTCTTGCTCATGAATTTGGACATTTTTCCCAAAAAAGTATGAAGGTGGGGAGTTATGTATATTATGTAAACCAAATCATTTTTAATATGTTATATGAAAATGATTCATTTGATCAAACCATCCAAAAGTGGGGGAATTCGAATAATTATTTTTCAATCTTTTTAGTAATATCAATCAAAATAATTGAAGGTATTCAGTGGATTTTAAAGAAGATGTACGGTTTAATTAATATCAATTATCTGGCTCTTTCCAGAGAGATGGAATTTCATGCCGATGAAGTCGCTGCAAATGTTGCGGGTATTACTCCATTACAGGAATCTTTATTACGAATGGATTTAGTAGATACAGCTTATAATGCTATACTTAGATTTTATGGAGAAAAAATTAGTCAGAATGTAAAATCGATGAATATTTATAAAGAACAAATGTTTGTTTTAGAATTTTTAGCCAAAGACAGCCAATTAGAATTCAAATTTGGATTACCTGTTGTGAGCGAATTAGATATTAGCAAGTTTAACAAATCCAAACTTAATATAGAAAATCAATGGGCATCTCATCCTTCTACTCAGGATAGAAATGCAAAATTAGAAAAGCATAATATACATAAAGAAAAAACAGATAATCAAATGGCTAATACTGTTTTCATAGATATTGATAAAGTTCAGGAACGACTTACAGCTCAGCTTTTTTCAAGTATTGAAAATAGTGAAACATTTAGTTTGATGACATTGGATGAATTTAAAGTTGATTATCAAAAGCAGTTTGAAAACAATACTTTTAATTCCATTTACAATGGTTATTATGACAATAAAAATCCCAATTATTTTGATATAAATGCAATAGAAAAACCTGATGTAATCAGTATTTTCGAATCGCTATTTAGTAAAGAAAAGATTGATATGGTTTATGATTTTATTGCCTTAGAAAATGATAAAGCGGTTATTGAAAGTATTGCTAATAAACAATTAGAAATCAAGACATTTGACTATGATGGACATAAATTTAAATCTAAAGAAGCTTTCAAATTAATTCCTTCTATTGAAAAAGAAATTTCAGATTTTAAAAATAAAATCACTGAAAATGATATTTCAATTTTTTTATTTTTTAATAATCTCGCTAAAAAAGACTATAAAGACGGCGCTTTGATTTCTCGTTACAAAGCTTTTTTTAATTATGATAAAGAATACGACAGAAGAGTAGCTTATTATAATGATATTATAAATGCGGCTAACTTTTTTTCGGTTGTAACTCCATTGGACGAAATTAAATCGAATTTAAAGAAAGTATATTCTCTTGAAAAAGAAATAAAAAAAGAAATTGAAATTATTATCGCTAATGAATTGTTTAAAAATGAATTAACAACCGATATTCGTGAAAGTTTCGAAATGTATTTAAAAGAGGAATGGATCTATTTTTCAAACAGTAAATACATTGACGAGGAGTTAAATATCTTTTTCAAAGCAATTAATAATTATATATTTATAATTTCAAGAGGATACTTTTTATTGAAAAAAGAATTGCTTGATTTTCAGTTTGAATTGTTAGTTACAACTAATGCTTCAATTGAGCAAAAAGTGAATAATTTACAATCTTAAAATTGTTTTAACTTCTAATATAAATTTGATGAAACCCCGTATAGTAGCTTTTACAGAGAAAAAACTAATAGGTTGCAAGCAGAACATGAATTATGTAGCATACAATCCGGTTCCTTTATGGCAAAGTTTTATGCCCATAAAAAAGGAAATTCTCAATTCAGTAAGTACGGATTTATTCTCTGTTCAGCAATTTCCAGATGATTTTTGGACTCACTTTAATCCGGAAAAGGTATTTGAAAAATGGGCTGCAGTAGAAGTAACCGATTTTGATACGATTCCTGATAATATGCATACTTTAGTCATACCAAATGGTTGGTATGCAGTATTCAATTATAAGGGAGACGGAAGTGATGCTCCTGCTTTTTTTGAAGCTATTTTCAGTAACTGGATCCCAAATTCGGATTATGTTGTGGACAACAGACCTCATTTTGAAATTTTAGGTGTTAAATACAAAAAAGGTCATCCTGATTCGGAAGAGGAAGTTTGGATTCCTATAAGGTTGAAATAATCTTTTTTTGTACACCGGTTAGAGAAATCCTTTTATAATTTCTTGAATCTATGCATGAAAATTTAATGTTAATTTTAGATAAGAATAGTTTATTTTGCAACTATGAATAAAAGGTGAAACTTGTTGCTAAAATGAACGACAAACAAAAATTAAAAGAACTGGCCCAACTTTTTTTAAAATTAGGCTTCATTGGTTTTGGTGGCCCTGCAGCTCATATTGCCATGATGCAAAATGAAGTTGTAGAAAAAAAGAAATGGCTTGACGAGCAACATTTTCTAGATTTATTAGGAGCGACGAATTTAATTCCGGGACCTAACAGTACCGAAATGGCTATTCATATTGGCCATGAAAGAGCAGGAGTGAAGGGTTTATTAGTTTCGGGGCTTTGTTTTATTTTACCTGCTGTTTTTCTTACCGCCGGTTTTGCGTGGTTGTACAAGGAATACGGCCAATTACCGGAAATTCAACCTTTTTTATACGGAATAAAGCCTGCCATCATTGCTATAATTTTAGGAGCTGTTTTTCCATTGGCAAAAAAATCATTCAAAACTATTTCTTTAGGAATAATTGGGCTTATTGTTTTAGTACTTTCTCTTTTGCATTTTAATGAAATAGCCTTGCTTTTTGGAGCTGGATTTTTGTCATTAATTTGGTTTTGGTTAAAAAACAGAGGCTCTTTTCAAAATAATTGTATTCCTCTTGGAATTTTACCTTTTTCACAGGCTACAGTAACCGCAACCGGTAATTGGAATTTGTTTTTAATTTTCTTGAAAATTGGCTCGATTCTTTATGGTAGTGGCTATGTGTTATTTGCTTTTTTGGATGCTGAATTGGTAGCAAAAGGATTGTTATCCAGCCAACAATTGATTGATGCCATTGCAGTGGGGCAATTTACTCCGGGACCTGTTTTTTCATCCGTAACTTTTGTAGGTTATCAAATTAATGACGCTATGGGAGCAGTCGTATCCACTCTTGCGATATTTTTACCTTCTTTTGTGTTTGTAGCTTTATTGAATCCATTGGTTAAAAAACTACGAAATTCAAATACTTTTTCTGTTTTTTTAGATGCTGTTAATGTCTCATCTGTTGCAATTATTTTCTCAATTTGTATCCAAATGGGTAAAGACACTATAACCGACTGGCGAACTATTTTAATTGCATCAGTTAGTATTTTAATAGCTTTTCAATTCAAAAAAATAAATTCGGCTTTTGTAGTTATTGGAGGTGCAGTTTTAGGTTATGTGTTGACTTTTATAACCTTATAAATTTTCAAAGAATTCATCAAAAAAAAAGCCGTTAAATTCTAAAACTTAACGGCTTTTCATCAAATATAAACTAATTTAATTATGGTAAAATGAATTCATTGTTTATTGCCATCCTCCTCCTAAAGCTTTGTACAATTGGATAATAGCTTTGTATTGTTGAAATTTATTATCAACTAAACTTAATTTAGCATTCAGAGCATCATTTTTAGAAGTCAAAACCTCTAAATAATTAGCTAAACCATATGTCAACAATTCGTCAGAAAAACTCGCAGCTTTAGTCAATACATCTACCTGATTTTTACGAATTAAAATCTTTTTTGTTTCATTGTTATATTGAGCTAATGCATCCGAAACTTCTTTTCCTGCTTTTAACAGTGATTGTTCGAATTGTAAATAGGCTTTTTCTTGATTAGCTTTAGCAATTTCATACTTCGTTTTCAACTGTCTCTGATTGAAAATAGGCTGTGTTAAACCCGTTACGATATTAGCAAAAATAGAATTGGTACTGAACCATTCTTTTAAATCAATACTTTGCAAACCACTAGTAGCTGTTACTTTTAAAGTTGGATAAAAACTGTTTTTAGCTACATTGGTCAATTCAAAATTGGATATTAAATTGTACTCGGCTGCAATAACATCCGGACGATTTCTTAACAACTGAGCAGGAACTCCTAAAGTAATTGTGGGCTGCAATTTTTGCGATTCAAAAGTACCTCTGTCAATCTTAGCCGAAGGTTCTCCAAGCAAAGTGCTTAGGGTGTTTTCAAGTATTATTAAACTGTTTTTTAAATCGGCAATAATAATTTCAGTGGCATACTTTTGAGCTTCCGTTTGTTTCACACCAACTTCAGTCACACTACCGGATTTCTTAAGTTGAATAATAGTTTCAACACTTTTGTTTCTGTTGATTAAGGTTTCTTCGGCTACTTTTATTTGCTCATCTACCGAAAGTAACTGATAATAGGTTGCAGCAATGTTAGCAATTAATTCGGTCTTAATCGCTTGATTAGCTGCGGTTGTTTGCAAAAATACCGCATTGGCAGCGCGTTTATTACTTCTGATTTTTCCCCAAATATCCGCTTCCCAAGATAAAGTTCCTGTTAGTTGGTATTGATCAACTGAGGTATTACGGACAATAGCACCAAATTGACTGTTTTTAGAAAGTTCCTGATGAGTCCAATCGGTTCCTACTGAAAAACTAGGGAAGAAACCTGCCTTTCCTTGTTTCATTGTCGCTTCGGCTGCAGCGATATTTTGCATAGCAATTCGGATATCCAAATTGTTTTGCAATCCTTTTCGAATATATTCTTGTAAAATTGGATCGGTAAAAATCTTTTCCCAACTCACATTTGCCAAAGAAGTTGTATCAGTAGTAGTTGCTTCATTACGATACAAATTAGCCGTTTTTACTTCAGGTCTTTTGTAATCTTTAGCTACAAAACAAGATTGCAATACGATTGCTGTTGTTGCTAATAAGGCAATTTTATAGATTTTATTTTTCATTTTCTTATTCTAAAGATTCAACGTCTGATTCATTTATTGGTGTAGGAAGTGGTTTGGTAGAAACTTTCTCCTGTAAATTTTGGAAAACAATAAATAAAACAGGAATTACAAATACTCCTAAAACCGTTCCGATTAGCATTCCACCGATAGCTCCGGTTCCAATAGCTTTGTTTCCAACAGCTCCGGCACCTCTGGCTAACATTAATGGCATCAATCCTAAAATAAAGGCAAAAGATGTCATTAAAATAGGTCTTAAACGCGCTACAGCACCCTGAATGGCAGCTTGGGAAATACTCAATCCTTTTCTTCGTGCATCGGCAGCAAACTCTACAATCAAAATAGCATTCTTGGCTAATAATCCAATAAGCATAATTAAGGTGATTTGCATATAAATATTATTACTCACATTAAAGAAAAATGCAAAAATAAAGGCTCCTGCTAAACCAATTGGCAATGATATTAATACTGCAAAAGGTAAGATGTAACTTTCGTACTGAGCTGATAATAAGAAATAAACAAATACTAAACACAATAAGAAAATAAATATGGTTTGTCCACCGGCACTAATTTCCTCACGTGTCATTCCTGAAAATTCATATCCATATCCAAGAGGTAGTTTTTGACTGGCAACTTCCTGTACCGCTTTAATAGCATCTCCTGAACTAAATCCTTCGTTAGGTGCACCTGTGATTTTAACCGAAGTAAATAAGTTGAAACGGTCGATGGCTTGAGGTCCAAATACTTTTTCTAATGTAACAAATTGCGAGATTGGTGCCATTTGTCCTGAATTATTTCGAACTAAAACTTTATTTAAAGATTCAGGATCGCTTCTGAATTGCGGTTCCGATTGGTATACCACTCTGTATTGTTTTCCAAATTTATTAAAGTTGGAAGCATAAACTCCACCGAAATAACCTTGCATAGTTCCCAAAACATCTGTTACTGTTAATCCTGATTTTTTAATAGCAGCTACGTTCAAATTAATTCGATATTGTGGATAATTTGGAGAAAAAGAGGTAGCAGCATATTTAATTTCCGGACGACTATTTAAAGCGGCTAAGAAATCAGAATTTACTTTGCTTAAATCTTGAATTGATCCTCCTTTTTGATCCTGCAATTGCATTTCAAATCCATTAGAATAACCAAAACCAGATAAGGTTGGACGTGCAAAAAATAATATTTTGGCATCTTTAACCGTAGCTGCACGTTTAAATAATTCTTGAACAACAGCCATAACTTCTTGATTGGCTTCTTTAC
Organism: Flavobacterium sp.; assembly: GCA_023253295.1. Lineage (GTDB taxonomy): Bacteria > Bacteroidota > Bacteroidia > Flavobacteriales > Flavobacteriaceae > Flavobacterium. The sequence continues at coordinate 24,406 of JALRGZ010000127.1, read as the reverse complement.
GTTCGGCCCAAGGTTTAAGTTTTAAAATTACCATACCATAATTACTTCCGGAACCACTAATAATACTTCTGCCAGAAATACGTAATATTTCTTTAATTTCCGGCATATCTTTTATCTTGTTCTCTACCTGTAATAATACTTCTTCTGTTTTCTTTAAAGAAGTTCCCGGTGCTAATTGGATGTCTGAAAAGATTGCTCCAGTATCTTCACTTGGTACAAAAGCTTTTTGTGTAGTATTTAATAATAAGACAAATATCCCCGCAAAAATTGCAATTCCTATAAAAGCTAACCATTTTCGTTTTACTAAAAACTGAACTCCTTTTTTGTATTTATTAGTGGTAGTTTCAAATCCGGCATTAAATGCAGCATAAAAACGTTCTAAGAATCCTTTTTCTTTATTAGGATCATGTTCTTTTAAGAAAATAGCACATAAAGCCGGAGATAGGGTAAGGGCATTAATTGCAGAAAGTACAATAGAAATAGCTAATGTTAAACCAAACTGTTTGTAGAAAACTCCTGCCGAACCACTAATGAAAGACACAGGTATAAATACCGCCGACATTACCAATGTGATGGAAATAATAGCACCACTAATATCTCCCATGGCACTATGAGCTGCTTTTTTAGGATCATGTTCCCCTGCTTCCATTTTGGCATGTACGGCTTCTACCACCACAATGGCGTCATCCACTACAATTCCTACTGCTAATACTAATGCAAATAAAGTCAATAAGTTAATGGTAAAACCAAATAAACTTAAGAAAAAGAATGTACCTACAATGGCTACTGGAACCGAAATAGCAGGAATAAGTGTTGATCTCCAATCTTGTAAAAAGATAAATACAACGATAAAAACCAAAATAAAAGCTTCAATTAAAGTGTGAATTACTTTAGAAATCGATTCTTCAAGGAAATCATTGGCATTAATTAAAGTAGTGTATTTTACCCCTTTCGGAAAATTGATAGCTGCTTTATCCAATTCTTTTAAGGAATTTTCAATTACTTCCTGAGCATTAGAACCTGCAGTTTGCGCTATCGCAATACCCACCGATTGATTTCCATTTGTAAGTGTGTTACTGGCATAATTTACAGCACCTAATTCAATTCGGGCAATATCTTTCAGTTTAAGAACTTCGCCATTTGGAGTAGAACGGACTACAATATCCTCAAATTCTTTCGTGCTTTGTAAACGACCTTTGTATTTTAAAACATATTGAAAGGATTGGTCTGCTCTTTCACCTAATTGCCCTGGAGCAGTTTCAATATTTTGTTCCGCTAACAAGGCTGTAATATCCGATGGAACTAATCCATAAGCCCCCATAATATCTGGTTTTAACCAAATACGCATAGAATAATCTCTTTGTCCAAAAATAGTTGCATCACCTACACCGGCTACCCTTTTAATTTTAGGTAAAATGTTGATATTAGCATAGTTTTGAAGGAAAGTCATATCATAATTTGGATTTTCACTATATAAAGAAAAAATCAAAATATTGTCACTTTGCCTTTTGGATGTAGTTACACCAGCTTTTGTAACTTCTTGAGGTAAAAGAGGAGTAGCACGCGAAACTCTGTTTTGAACGTTTACGGCAGCCAAATCAGGATTGGTTCCTAACTTGAAATAAATGTTAATCGATGCCGAACCATCATTGTTAGAAGTCGAAGTCATGTAAGTCATGTCCTCCACACCATTAATTTGTTCTTCTAAAGGAATTACTACCGAGTTCATTACTACTTCGGCACTGGCTCCTTGATAGTTAGCTGATACAGTTACTGTTGGAGGTGCTATTTCTGGATATTGTGAAACCGGAAGCGAGATTAGTCCTAAAACTCCCAGTATAACGATGATGATAGAAATCACCGTTGACAATACGGGTCTGTCAATGAATTTTGAAAACATAAATACGTTGTTTGGGGTTTGTTGTTAGTTAATTCCCTTTTTTTCAGGACTAATTATTGTTGCATAATCAACTAATTCAGGTTTAATTTGAGTCCCTTCAGCAACAATTCCCACGCCTTCAATCAGTATCTTATCATTTACGTTAAGACCTTTATCAACTACATAGAATTGTCCTCCGGGTACCGCACGAACTTCTACCGGAATTGCTTTTACTTTATTTTCTTTATCTACAGTAAGAACAATACGTTTGTCCTGCATTTCTAAAGTAGCATTTTGAGGAATCAATATAACATCGGTTAAGTTTGTTGGAATCTGAATTGTTCCGCTTCCTCCTGAACGTAATAATTTGTTAGCATTTGGAAAACTGGCTCTTACGTTAAAAGAACCTGTTTGTGTATTAGCCTGACCACTAAAAGTTTCTATTTTACCTTTTTGAGCATATTCAATTCCGTTGCTAAGAATTAAATTTACAGCAGGCATTTGAGCAATTTTCTCTTGGAAACTTTTTCCGGCTGCATTCATTGTAATATCTAATTGTTGTTTTTCATTCATTGAAAAATAAGCATATATAGTGCTTACATCTGAAATTCTTGTCAATGGTTCTGTAGTTTGACTACTAACATAACTTCCTAATCTCAAAGGCAAAGTTCCTACAATTCCATTTACGGGACTTTTAATTGTTGCATAATTAATACGAGCTACTATACTTTGGTAAGTACTTTTGGCACTGGCTAAATTAGCTTTGGCTGTTTCTAATTGTACATCACTAATGATATTTCTTTCTACTAATGGTTTTAAACGATTTACCTCTACCTGTGCAGCGGCAACTTTTGCTTTAGCAGCACTAGCTTCCTGATCGGCAGTTTGAGTTTCTAATTTAAAAAGTAATTGCCCTTTTTTAACTTCCTGACCTTCCTGAACGTATATTTTTTCAATATAACCATCCACTTTTGCACGAATATCAATATCTGTAATTCCTTCTAGGGTAGCAGGATATTCAGCCAAAAGTGAAGTGTTTGTTTGGGAAACATTGATCACTTTATACGGCATTACAGGTGGAGCTGCCTGATCTTCTTTCTTTTGATTACAAGAAAGTAGACTTAGGGATAATATGATTGAGCTAATAAAAAATCTCTTTTTCATGATTAGGTGTTATTTATTGGATTGATTTTTAATTTCTATTTCTTTGAACTCAGCGATAGTTTTTTTTAAAGAGGCCTCAACAGCTTGCAAATGTTTTTTATAAGCTTTTATGTTCTCTAAATTGCATTTTTCTTCCGGGCAGGAAGCTGTTTTTTGGCGATATTCAAATATTTTATCGGTAATAAAATTTTCAGACTCTAAAAATTTTAAATAATTAGATAATCTGTTACTTAAAGGAGCTGACTTAAAGTATTTTTTTCTGTCACATGGAATAGTAAAATAATAAATTCTTTCCGTTTTAAGGAGTAAATTTAGATTAGTTGAAATAGAGCTTTTACTGGCACCTAATTTTTCTACAATAGTTTCAAATGTTAATCCAGATTTACAGCCTTCAACAATTAGAAGCCCCATAATTCTTCCGGCCAAAGGTGAAATTTGGTAGACGGACTCAAAGTGAATTCCGAACATTTCAACAAGTTCTTCTCTTTCTTTTTGTAAAACGTCCATGATATTTTTTTTGCAAAGATACGATTAGTTCGTAATTTACCGAACCAATAGAACAATTTTAGTTTTTTTTTAAGATTTAGACGGTTTTAGTTTGCTTAGAACTAGTTGTATAACAAAAAAAAGATTAATTGTTTCGCCAGTAAACTGTAGAATATAGTGAAAATTACAAGCTAATTTAGTTATATTTGTTCGCAAAAAAAACAAAGTTATAGTGACGCAAATCAATAAACTTAAAATATTTAATGATCCTATTTACGGATTTATAAGTATTCCTAATGCTTTAATCTATGATTTAATTCAGCATCCTTATTTTCAACGATTGAGGCGTATTTCTCAAATGGGATTGTCATATTTAGTGTATCCTGGAGCCAATCATACCCGATTTCATCATGCTTTAGGCTGTATACATTTGATGCAAAAAGCAGTTGATGTTTTGCGTTTTAAAGGAGTTTCTATTTCAGAAGAAGAAGAAAACGCCTTGTATATTGCTATTTTGTTACATGATATTGGTCATGGTCCATTTTCTCATGCTATGGAAAAAAGTATTGTAGAAAATGTACATCATGAAGAGATTTCCTTGTTGTTTATGCGTCAGTTGAATGTGGAATTCAATGGAAAATTAAGTTTAGCTATTAAAATATTTGAAGGTGATTATCATAGAAAATTCATGCTGCAATTGATTTCTAGTCAATTAGATATGGATCGAATGGATTATTTAAAACGTGATAGTTTTTATTCCGGAGTAGCCGAAGGTAATGTAAACTCTGAACGTTTAATCCAAATGATGAATGTAGAGGATGATTTTTTGGTAATTGAGGAAAAAGGAATTTACTCTGTAGAAAAATTTCTTATGTCGCGTCGATTAATGTATTGGCAGGCTTATTTGCATAAAACCAGTTTGGTAGCCGAATTGGTTTTGACAAAAATCTTAAAAAGAGCTAAAGAGCTTACGTTGAAAGGAGTGGTGTTGCCTTGTAGTGAGCCTTTACAGTTTTTTATGCAAAATAAAATTGACTTTGAATCGTTTGATACGGATACTTTGGATTTGTTTTCACAGTTAGATGATTTTGATATTATTAGCGCCTTAAAAGCCTGGCAAAGACAAGATGATTTTATTTTGTCATCATTAAGTAAAATGATTATCAATCGAGATTTGTTAAAAATTCAATTAACCAATGATAAGGTGGCTATTGAAGATTTAACTCCATTAAAAGAACGCTTTGCATTGAAATACAATATTAGTTTGGCGGATGCTAACTATTTTATTTTTAAAGGAAAAATTAAAAATCAAGCCTACGATAAAGAAGCCGTACCTATACGAATTTTGAAAAAAGATAGAACTGTTGAAGATGTAATTGAGTCTTCGGATCAGTTGAATTTGAAATCTTTATCAAAATCGGTGACCAAGTATTACATTTGTTTTCCAAAACAACTAGTTTAAATCGATTTTTGAAATCTATTTTTTTATATTTTTGTCGCAATGAAATTTACAGCAGAACAAATAGCGGGAGTTTTAGAAGGAGAAGTTGTAGGGAATCCTTTGGTTGAAGTACACGAACTTTCTAAGATAGAAGAGGGAAAAGTTGGTTCTTTGACTTTTTTATCCAATCCAAAATATAATAATTATATATATACTACCGAAGCTTCTATTACTATTGTAAATAAAAGCTTTACTCCTGAATCTGAATTAAATACCACACTTATTAAAGTTGATGACGCTTATTTGGCTTTTTCCAAATTGTTAGAATTCTATGATCAAGCAAAAAAAGCGAGTAAGCAAGGAATTGAACCTCATACAGTAATCGCTGATAATTCTAAATATGGAGAAAATCTATATTTAGGTAGTTTTAGTTACATAGGTTCCAATGTAGTAATAGGTGATAATGTAAAAATTTATCCTAATTGTTTTATTGGGGATAATGTTGTCATTCGCGATAATGTAACTATTTTTGCCGGCGCAAAGATTTATTCGGAATCTGTTATAGGTAATAATTGCATTATTCATGCAGGAACAGTAATTGGTTCAGATGGATTTGGATTCGCTCCAAATGCGGATGGTAGTTATAAAAAAATACCTCAGATTGGAAATGTTGTAATTGAAGATGATGTTGAAATTGGGGCTTGTTCTACCATAGATAGAGCGACATTGGGTTCTACACGTATTAGAAAAGGAGTAAAATTAGACAATCAAATTCAGGTTGCGCACAATGTTGAAATAGGAGAGAATACCGTCATTGCTGCACAAACTGGAATTGCAGGTTCAACAAAGATAGGTAAGAACGGAATGATTGGTGGTCAAGTAGGGATTTCAGGGCATTTAACCATTGGTAATAATGTTAGAATCCAGGCACAATCAGGGGTTGCAAGAAATATTAAAGACGAAGAAGTTTTGCAGGGAAGTCCAACATTTGGCTATACTGATTTTAGTAAATCCTATGTTCATTTTAAAAATTTCCCAAAAATAATTGCAGAAATAGACGAATTAAAGAAACAAATATTAAACCAAAAAAATGGAAACAATGGTTAAACAGAAAACCATCAAAACAGAAATCTCATTAACAGGGGTTGGGTTACATACCGGAAAAGAAGTTAAAATGACTTTCAAACCTGCTCCAGTAAATAATGGTTTTACTTTTGTTAGGGTCGATCTAGAAGGGCATCCGGTTATCGAAGCTGACGCTAATTATGTTGTAAATACGCAACGCGGAACTAATTTAGAAAAATTAGGTGTTAAAATTCAAACACCTGAGCATGTTTTAGCCGCTTTAGTGGGCTGTGATTTGGACAACGTAATTATTGAATTGAATGCTTCTGAATTACCTATCATGGATGGTTCTTCTAAATATTTTGTTGAAGCATTAGAGAAAGCAGGTGTTGAAGAGCAATCAGCTAACCGTAATGTTTATGTAGTGAAAGAAGTAATTTCTTTTACTGATGAAGCCAGCGGAAGTGAAATTCTTGTTATGCCAAGCGATCATTATACAGTTACTACAATGGTTGATTTTGGTACTAAAATTTTGGGTACACAAAATGCAACACTTAAAAATATCAGTGATTTCAAAACAGAAATTGCTGCTTCAAGAACGTTTAGTTTCTTACACGAATTAGAATCTCTTTTAGATAATGGTTTAATTAAAGGAGGAGATTTAAATAATGCTATTGTTTATGTAGATAAAGAAATTTCTGGATCAACAATGGAAAATTTAAAAGTAGCTTTCGGAAAGGATACGATTAATGTTAAGCCTAATGGAATTTTAGATAACTTAACATTGCATTATCCAAATGAAGCTGCAAGACACAAATTATTAGACGTAATTGGTGATTTGGCATTAATTGGAACAAAAATCCAAGGAAAAATTATCGCTAATAAACCAGGTCATTTTGTAAATACTCAATTTGCAAAGAAAATGGCTAAAATGATTAAAATTGAACAACGTAACTATGTTCCTGTTTACGATTTGAATCAAGAGCCTTTAATGGATATCCACAAAATCATGTCTATGTTACCTCATAGACCACCATTTTTGTTGATTGACAGAATTATCGAAATGTCAGATAGTCATGTGGTGGGTATGAAAAATGTTACCATGAACGAAAATTTCTTCGTTGGACATTTTCCTGATGCGCCAGTTATGCCGGGAGTTTTAATCGTAGAAGCGATGGCTCAAACTGGAGGTATATTAGTGTTAAGTACGGTTCCGGATCCTGAGAATTACTTGACTTATTTCATGAAAATTGATAATGTGAAGTTCAAACACAAAGTATTGCCAGGTGATACATTAATTTTTAAATGTGATTTAATTACTCCTATCAGAAGAGGTATTTGTCATATGCAGGCTAATGCTTATGCAAATGGAAAATTAGTTGCTGAAGCAGAATTAATGGCGCAAATTGCAAAAAAACAACAATAATTACAGCGTAGTTCCTCACTACAGCTATAATAATTTTTAATAGTAATTAAGGTAATTAATTATAAAAACAAAAAATAGATGAATCAACCATTAGCTTATGTTCATCCTGGCGCTAAAATTGCCAAAAATGTGGTAATTGAACCTTTTACAACCATCCACAACAATGTGGTAATTGGTGATGGTACTTGGATAGGTTCAAATGTAACCATTATGGAAGGAGCTAGAATTGGAAAAAATTGCAACATTTTTCCAGGTGCAGTAATATCTGCAGTTCCTCAAGATTTAAAATTTGGTGGAGAAGATTCATTAGCAATTATTGGAGATAATTGCACCATTAGAGAATGTGTTACTATCAACAGGGGTACAGTTGCTTCAGGACAAACTGTTATTGGTAATAATTGTTTAGTAATGGCCTATGCGCATATAGCACATGATTGTGTAATTGGAAACAATGCCATTATTGTTAATGGGGTAGCTCTTGCCGGACATGTTGTTGTTGGGAATCACGCTGTAATTGGTGGTTTAGCAGCAATTCACCAATTCATTCATATTGGTGATCATGCTATGATTTCAGGTGGTTCTCTTGTACGTAAAGATGTTCCTCCGTATACTAAAGCTGCTAAAGAACCTTTGTCCTATGTGGGAATTAACTCTGTTGGGTTGAGAAGAAGAGGTTTTTCAACTGAGAAAATCAGAGAAATTCAGGATATTTATAGAATTTTATATCAAAAAAATTACAATACTACTCAGGCTTTAGGTATTATTGAAGCTGAGATGGAAGCTACACCAGAAAGAGATGAAATTATTGATTTTATCAGAAATTCTTCCCGAGGTATTATGAAAGGGTATAGCGGTGGTTATTAAATAAAGCAAAAATAAAATAAACGAATAAACAAATCAGATAAAATGGCGTCTACATCAGATATTAGAAACGGTCTTTGTATTAAGTACAACCACGATATTTATAAAATTATCGAATTTTTACACGTAAAACCAGGAAAAGGTCCTGCTTTCGTGAGAACAAAATTGAAAAGTTTAACAACTGGAAAAGTATTAGATAATACTTTTTCTGCAGGTCATAAAATTGAAGACGTACGAGTTGAAACGCATACTTATCAATATTTATATGCTGAAGGAGATCAATTTCATTTTATGAATAATGAAACTTTTGAACAAATTACTTTAAATAAAACAATCTTAGATGCTCCGGATTTATTAAAAGAAGGAACGAATGTAATGGTTCAAATTAATACTGAAACGGATTTACCATTATCTGTAGATATGCCTGCATCAATTATTCTAGAAGTTACTTATGCTGAACCAGGTGTAAAAGGAAATACAGCTACTAATGCTACAAAACCTGCTACAGTTGAAACGGGAGCTACAGTAAACGTTCCTTTGTTTATCAATGAAGGTGACAAAATTAAAATTGATACTGCTACAGGCTCTTATATGGAGCGTGTTAAAGAATAGTTTACGGTGTTTGGTGTTCCAACTAGCTTCTAGTTGGAATACTAAAAACTGAACACTGAATACTAAATAAGATGAAATTTACAAGAGCATATTCTTTAAAGGAAATAGCAGATTTATTAAACTGTGAATTTGTTGGAAACGACAATTTTCAAGTTTTAGGCATGAATGAGATTCATGTAGTAGAAAAAGGAGATATTGTTTTTGTAGATCATCCTAAATACTACGATAAAGCTTTAAATTCAGCGGCAACTATTGTTTTAATTAATAAAAAAGTAGATTGCCCGGAAGGAAAGGCATTATTAATATCAGATGATCCGTTTAGAGATTTCAATAAATTAACTAATTATTTTAAGCCTTTTCAGTTTTCAAGCGTTTCAATATCACCAACTGCAAGTATTGGAGAGGGAACGATTATTCAGCCTAATTCATTTATTGGGAATGGAGTAGTGATAGGAAAGAATTGCCTGATTCATTCCAATGTTTCTATTTACGACAATACAGTTTTAGGGGACAATGTAATTATTCATGCAGGTACTATTCTTGGTGCGGATGCTTTTTATTACAAAAAACGTCCAGAAGGATTTGATCAATTACTTTCTGGAGGGCGTGTAGTTATACAGAATAATGTTGGGATTGGTGCTCTTTGTACTATTGATAAAGGTGTTACAGGAGATACGACTATTGGAGAAGGAACTAAAATTGATAACCAAGTTCATGTGGGGCATGATACTGTAATTGGTAAAAAATGCCTTATTGCTTCTCAAACAGGAATTGCAGGTTGCGTAGTTATTGAAGATGAAGTGACTATTTGGGGACAGGTAGGAACTACCAGTGGAATTACTATTGGGGAAAAAGCAGTTTTATTAGGGCAAACTGGTGTAACTAAATCCGTGGAAGGTGGTAAAACTTATTTTGGAACACCAATTCAGGAATCCAGAGAATCTTTAAAACAATTAGCTAATCTTAAGAAAATCCCTGAGATCCTCGAAAAATTAAAATAATAAAAAAGGGGCAATAAATCATTGTGTCTTGTTTAAAAAACAATATTTTGTTTTGTAGCTAACAAATCAATGCAATAACAAACTTTTTTTTTGATAAGAAAAGAGCTCAAATAATTTCGAAAACCTTATTTTTGCATCACAAATTTTAAAAATCACATAAAATATATATCATGAGTGTTTTAGTTAACAAAGATTCTAAAATAATTGTTCAAGGTTTTACAGGTAGCGAAGGAACTTTCCATGCTTCTCAAATGATTGAATATGGTACAAACGTTGTAGGTGGTGTAACTCCTGGAAAAGGAGGTTCTACTCACTTAGACCGTCCTGTTTTTAATACTGTTAAAGATGCAGTGGAGCAGGCGGGTGCTGATACTTCTATCATTTTTGTACCACCAGCATTTGCTGCTGACGCTATTATGGAAGCTGCTGATGCAGGAATTAAAGTAATCATTGCTATTACTGAAGGTATTCCAGTTGCTGATATGATTCATGCAAATGACTACGTTAAGAAAAGAAACGCTAGGTTAATTGGGCCTAACTGTCCGGGAGTTATTACTCCGGGAGAAGCTAAAGTAGGTATCATGCCTGGTTTCGTTTTCAAAAAAGGTAATGTAGGTATCGTTTCTAAATCAGGAACTTTAACTTATGAAGCTGCTGACCAAGTTGTAAAACAAGGTTTAGGGATTACTACAGCTATCGGAATTGGTGGAGATCCTATCATTGGAACAACTACTAAAGAAGCTGTTGAGTTATTAATGAATGATCCAGAAACAGAATGTATCATTATGATTGGTGAAATCGGTGGTCAATTAGAAGCTGATGCTGCTAAATGGATTAAAGCTGATGGTAATCGTAAACCGGTTGTAGGTTTCATCGCCGGAGAAACTGCTCCTGCGGGAAGAACAATGGGACATGCTGGTGCTATCGTTGGAGGTTCTGATGATACAGCTGCTGCTAAAAAACGCATCATGAGAGAAAATGGAATTCATGTTGTGGATTCACCAGCTGAAATTGGTAAAAAAGTAAAAGAAGTTCTAGGTTAATCCTAAAATTCATTTTTATAATAATTAGCCTCACATTTGTGGGGCTTTTTTAGTTTAAACAGAATTAAAGAAATACATTTGCAGCCAATTTAAAATCAGCTTGCTGACAGATAAAAATCAATACAAAAAGAATACTATGTATAAAGAATTAGAAGGATTTAAAGTTACTAATCAGTTTTCATTAACAATCGAAGATAACCTTGAAGAAGTATGTAATGCTTCTGAAGGTTCCGGAGTATTTTTAGTTTATGATGTAGCTGAAGCAAAAGAATTAATTATGGTTGGTTCTACCGGAACGGTACAAAATGATGGTTCTTTGAAAACCAAAAACGGAGGATTGTACGACAAAATTGTAAACGGTCATCAATTTGCTAAAACTGGAAGAAAGTATTCCTGGCCTGCTCAAATGAAAAAAGAAGACATTAGTCGTTTAGAGGTAGTTTGGTATGAAACCTATAATAATGATTTAAAAGTGATTCCAACTTTTGTTGAAGCTCAGGTTTTGCAAAACTTCTTGAACGAAAACGACAAATTACCTAGATGGAATGTAGCTTTCTAGTTCATTTTCAGTGAAATATAATATAATTTTCAAAAGCCTTACTGAAGTAAGGCTTTTTTTATAGCATAAATTTTATAAAACAGCTAAATCAATTATATTTGTACCTCAAATTTGTAAATAAACTTATATCATAATATGAAATTACTTGAAGGAAAAGTAGCTATAGTTACAGGAGCAAGCCGCGGAATAGGAAGAGGAATTGCTGAAGTTTTCGCAAAAAATGGTGCTAATGTAGCTTTCACTTATAGTTCTTCTGCTGAATCTGCTTTGGCATTAGAAAATGAATTAAATGCTTTAGGTGTAAAAGCAAAAGGTTATAAATCTAACGCTGCCGATTTTGATGAAGCACAAACTTTGGTTGATAATGTTTTAGCTGATTTCGGAACTGTTGATGTATTAATCAATAATGCAGGAATTACTAAAGATAACTTATTGATGCGTATGTCTGAGGCTGATTTCGATCAGGTTATCGATGTGAACCTGAAATCAGTTTTCAATATGACTAAAGCTATTCAAAAAACTTTCTTGAAAAAACGTGCGGGATCTATCATCAATATTAGTTCAGTAGTAGGAGTTTCAGGAAATGCAGGTCAAACGAATTATGCTGCTTCTAAAGCTGGTGCAATTGGGTTTACTAAATCAGTTGCTTTAGAATTAGGTTCTCGTAATATTCGTTGTAATGCAATTGCTCCAGGATTTATCGAAACGGAGATGACTGCTAAATTAAGTGAAGAAGTAGTAAAAGGATGGAGAGAAGGTATTCCATTAAAACGAGGAGGAACTCCTGAAGATGTAGCAAACGCTTGTCTTTTCTTAGCTTCTGATATGAGTGCTTATGTTACTGGACAAGTATTAAATGTTTGCGGAGGAATGCTTACATAATAGAAGTTTGTAGTTTGTTGTTTATAGTTTTTTGCAACTATAACTATCACCATAAACTATCAACCATAAACTTAAAATATGACAACAAATAGCATTCTACTTATTATTCTTTCTTTGATAATAGCGGCTTGGTTGTCTTATTTTCAATATTATTTTAAAGTCAAGAGTAATTCTAAAGTGAATTTACTCTTGGCTTTTTTACGTTTTATGGGTGTTTTTGGAATTTTATTATTGTTAATCAATCCAATAATTACCAATACTACTACGGAATTAGAAAAGCCCATTTTGGCAATTATCATTGATAATTCAAGCTCAATTGCTTATTTAAAAGAAGATAAAAGCGAAACGGAATTACTGTCTAAATTGCAATCCAATCCTGAGCTTAAAGAAAAATTCAATATTCAGTCCTACCAGTTTGATTTCGATTTTTCGGCTTTAAAAAAATTAGATTTCAAAGGAAATCAAAGTAATATTGACAAAGTTGCCAAAGATTTACAAGCAATTAATCGAAATAAATCTTTTCCAACAATTGTAATTACTGACGGGAATCAGACTTCCGGAAATGATTATGTGTATAGTTTTGGAGACGCTAATAAAGTTTTTCCAATTGTAGTAGGGGATACTACAAAGGTATTGGATTTAAAAATCAACCAACTGAATGTCAATAAATATGCTTTTTTGAAAAATCAGTTTCCGGTTGAAGTATTTTTGCAATATTCAGGAAATAAATCCATAACTGCCGATTTTCAAATTACGCAAGGAAACACAGTTTTGAATAAACAAAAAGTAAGTTTTTCTCCTAGTAAAAACACTGCAGTTGTTAATGTGCTTTTAACTGCTTCTAAAATTGGGACACAGTTATACAAAGCCAGTTTGACTTCATCAGAAAAAGAAAAAAATAATCATAATAATACTAAAAATTTTGCACTAGAAGTTATCGATCAAAAGACGAACGTTGCTATAGTTTCTTCCATAAATCATCCGGATATTGCTGCTTTGAAAAGAGCAATTGAATCTAATGTACAACACAAAGTAACTATTGTTAAACCAAAACAAATCAATCAATTAAATGATTATAATGTTTTAGTTTTGTATCAGCCAATATCTGAATTTAAAGCTGTTATTGATGCGAATAAAGGAACAAGATTAAATACTTTCACAATTACCGGAACACATACTGATTTCAATTTTTTAAATCAGTTACAAAAAGATTTAGAATTCAAAATGACAGCTCAAAAAGAAGATTATTTAGCGATGTTTAATACCCAATTTAATCTTTTTGCAATTGATAACATCGGTTTTGAAAATTTTCCTCCTTTGCAAAATGCTTACGGAACGATTAAAACCAATTCAAATACAAATATTTTGCTTTGGTCTAAAATTAGAGCTATCAATACTCAGGCGCCTTTGTTGGCTTTTAGCGAAAACCAAGGTAGTCGTTCTGCCTATTTGTTAGGAGAGAACAGTTGGAAATGGCGTTTAGAAAGTCATATTCAAAATGATTCTTTCGAGAAATATGATGTTTTTATTGGTAAAATCATTCAATTTTTGGCTACTAATTCTACTAAAAAATCTTTGGTAGTCAATCATGAAAGTTTTTATAATTCAGGGGATGCTATCGAAATCACAGCACAATATTTCAACAAGAATTATGAGTTTGATCAAAAAGCGCATTTAAATATTACAGTTGTAAATTCAAAAAATAAGCAAACTAAAACCTATGATTTACTAAAAGGAAATAATGCTTACAAAGTAAATTTAGATGGGTTAAACGCCGGAAGTTATCACTTTACGGTTAAAGAATTAAATTCAAAAACATCTTATTCCGGACATTTTGAAATATTAGATTTTGATATTGAAAAACAATTTGTAAATCCGGATGTTAACCGATTGAATCAATTGGCCAACATTACTAAAGGAAAAGTATATTATCCGAATCAGGTTGATACTTTAATCCAATCGCTTGTAACCGATGAAAATTATAAAACTATTGAAAAAAGTAGCACGAGTCGTTCTCCGTTAATTGATTGGAAATACTTATTGTTATTGATTTGTAGTTTTTTTGCAGCGGAATGGTTTATTAGAAAGTATAATGGATTGCTCTAATTTTTTGAAAAATAATTTATTGAAAAAACAAACCAAAATCTTCTCCGAAAAAGGAATTATTAATTTAGAAAAACACACTCGCACACAGCAATTTATTTTTTTGTGTTTGTTGTTAATTTGTCTTTCAGGTTATATCACTCCGCCAATTGCTTTATTATTGGGGCTACTTGTTGCTAACCTTTCCGGTCATCCCTGGTTGCATTTGAATCATAAAATTATTCGTGTTTTACTTCAAATTTCGGTTGTGGGATTGGGATTTGGAATGAATGTAACTAATGCTTTATTATCCAGTAAAGAAAGTTTTTTATTGACTGTTGCGAGTATTTTTAGTACCGTTTTTATTGGAAGAATGATTGGGAAATGGTTGCAAACTGATTCTAAAACATCCCATTTAATTTCCTGCGGAACGGCTATTTGTGGAGGAAGTGCCATAGCTGCTTTAACTCCTGTAATCAAATCAGATGAAAAACAAACCTCCGTTGCTCTGGGCGTTATTTTTATTCTGAATTCGATTGCTTTGTTTTTATTTCCGGCTATTGGTCATTGGTTAGAATTATCCCAGCAAGATTTTGGATTGTGGTGTGCTTTAGCCATTCATGATACCAGTTCGGTTGTAGGAGCAGCAAATAAGTATGGAGCCGAAGCTTTAGCAATTGCAACTACTGTAAAATTAGCACGTGCTTTATGGATTATTCCGGTTGTTTTACTCACTAGTTTTTTATTTAAAAACAAAGCTAGTAAAATCAAAATACCTTATTTTATTGGTTTTTTCATACTGGCTATGATTCTTAATACCTATGTAACTGAATTAGCTGCTATTTCGCCTTATATTGTTACCGTTGCTAAAATTGGTCTTACCGTAACCTTATTTTTTATAGGTTCAGGATTGAGTAGTTCCGTATTATTAGCTGTTGGTATCAAACCACTTATTCAGGGAGTCTTATTATGGGGATTTATAGCTTCTCTTTCTTTAGTAGCTATTTTCTATCTTAAATAATTCTTTGTTTAAACTTTTTTCTTTTCAGTATGAAAAATTGAAATCTTAAATAATCAAACAGTAATGCTATTAAAAGAAAAAAAGCTCCAATGAAAAGTGTTTTTATCTTTATAAAACTATATAAATAACCTCCAAGAACACATCCCACAAAAAAGAAACCGATAATAAACAATCTTAAATAGATACTGGTTTTTAATTTCTTTTTCTCTTCAGTTTTTTTGTAAAAAAACAATTGAGATAATTCAATTCCCAAATCTGTAAAAAGTCCTGTCAAGTGGGTTGTTCTAACGGTTGATTGTGAAATCTTAGTCACTAAAGAGTTTTGAATTCCCATAGTAAAGAGTAAGGTAAAAGCAATCCATTTTCCTTCTAAGGTGCTTATATCAGAAACTTTTCCCAAGAAACCAACAGTACATAATAAAACCATTTCGAATGAAATAGGAATCACATGTCCTAAATGAGGATATTTTTTTAAAGTTATTTCGGTTATAAAGTTTGCACTAAAAGATCCAAATAAAAAAAACAATGTAAAGACAAAAAAAGTAATCGCCGAAGAAAAATCTTTTTTGCTTATTTCTTCAGCAAAATAAGCAAAATGACCTGTTACATTAGTCGTTAATGTTTTTAATGCTAAAAGTCCCGTAATATTAGTGATTCCGGCAACAAATGATAATAATATAGCTAAGCGCAAATTATGGGCATAAGTTCTTTTTTTTCCTTGATGTCTAAACATAATAGCATGATATTGATTATTCAACCTTAATTAATCAGGCCATTGGCAAAGTAATCATTGTTTCTGATATTTTTTATTTTTTAAAATATCAGAGGCTGTCTGATAATAAGAAATGGCATCATTTACTAAGTCTGTTCTTTCCTTTTTTAAAGGTTTTTCTTCATAATACAGTTGAAAATCCTTTTCTATACCATCTTTAGGTTTCAGGATTAAATCGTACTGTTTTACTTGTTGTTTTGGTGAAAGTATGGTTAACACATTGTCTTTAATCAATCCTAAATCCTGATAAGTTGCAATCAAAGCTCTTGGTTTGTAATCGGCTTTTAGTACGTCCTGACCAAAGAATTTAGATTGGTAATTAAAATGTAATAATCCCAATGCTGTTGGCATCAAATCAATTTGAGACATTAATTTGGTATAATGTTGCGGCTGAATAAATCCTGGGCTATAAATCATTGCCGGAATACGGTATTTATCCAAAGGAAGTTCGGTTTTTCCGGCACTTGACGCACAGTGATCGGCAACGATAATAAAGACTGTATTCTTAAACCAAGGCTGTTTTTTGGCCATTTCAAAGAATTTACCCAATGCATAATCGGTATATTTTACACCACCTTTTCTGGATTTTGCATCACCAGGAATGTTAATTTTATTGTTTGGATAAGTAAAAGGTCTGTGATTACTCACTGTCATCCAGTGATTAAAAAACGGCTTGTTAGTTTGAGCCTCTGCATTCATGGTTTGAATCGCTTTATTAGCCATATCTTCATCACAAACTCCCCAGATATTAGCAAAAGTAATTTCCTCTGGTTTCATTGTTTTTTTGTCTACAATATCATAACCATTCCCCGAAAAGAAATCTTCCATATTGTCAAAAAAAGCATCACCACCATAAAGGTATTTTACCTGATAGCCTTTGGATTTAAATACACTTCCGGTAGAAAATTTATCTTTATTATCTTTACGTTTTACTACACTTTCACCAGCTGTAGGAGGAAGACATAAAGTTACCGCTTCTAATCCGCGAACAGTTCGGTTTCCTGAAGCATACAAATTAGTAAACACCATACTTTTGCTTGCCAAATCATCTAAAAAAGGTGTAATATTATCTTTATTACCATACATTTTCATAAAATCGGCACTGTAACTTTCGATTGTAATCAATACTACATTTTTATGTATTTCAGTTGTATCCGATTGAATATTTCTGGTGGTAGTATGTCCCTGAATGTTTGGTATTTGTTTGTCCAATAAAGCAAAAGCTTCGTTTTCAGGTAAAGTCTTGTAAAATTTAAAATAATCCAGTTCACTGTTTACAAAAGCCAGATAAAAACGATAAACACCATTTGCCTGCAATTCATTGGTGAAAACATTCGTTGCATTTTCGGTTTTAGCCAAATTGGGAACTGCCCAAAGAGAAAGCCCAAATACAATAAAATAGATGATTGAGATTTGAATTTTTTCAAAAACAGAAGGAATCTTTTCGATATAAATCTTAGATCTTTTGATGATGAAATAACTAATAATTCCTGCTACTACAAATAAGGTAGTGAAAATTGGAATAACCGGATAGGATTCCATGATATTTCCAATTACTTCATTGGTATACACCAAATAATTAACAGCAATGAAGTTGTATTTTACACCAAATTCATTCCAAAAAAAGAATTCACTAATGGCATTTTGAAGAATAGAAACAACATATAAGAAAATCACAAATGAAAATAACCAAAATCTGATTTTATCTCTTTTTTTAGGAGAAAACAATAGTAAAGCAAATAAAATTGTTTTTAATCCGACAAAGATTAATCCCACTTTAGCTAAACCACCACCATATTCGGTAAGTATAGATTTTCCAGATAAAATGTATAAAAACAAACTTATAAATAAGCCTAAAAGGATATATCCATAAGGTTTTTGATATTTAGTATTTGAAATAAAAATGAGATAGAGCCATAAAAATGCACTGGCCAACATAAAAACAAAAACATCTGAAATAAGTCCTAATGAAAAAATCTTAACGATTTCTAATCCGGAAAAAGAAGATTGAGTAATTGGGTGAAAAACAAGTACAACTCTTAAAATAATACTGATGACAACATAAAATAGAGTAAGATTATAAAATGGAGCCAGTTTCTTAGAAATAAACATATTTTGATTTTAATTTTTTGTAAAATTAGTTAATTTGAAATTATAAATAAGAAAAGTTACTGTAGTTACCATCTTAAGTTTTACTTAAGATACTCTAAGCAACTAAAGATTAATCTCATTTTTAGATTACATTTGATAAAAAATCAAATTTTTAAAAACAATTTTCAAATAGTTCACAATAGATTCAATGCATATTTTAGTAGTAGAAGATGAAATAGGAATCATGCAATTTTTGCAACAAGGCCTGGAAGAAGAAGGTTATCAGATAACAACTGCTTCGGATGGAGCAAAAGGATTTGATTTGGTTCAGGAGCATCAATTTGATTTGATATTATTGGATTGGATGTTGCCTAAAATGACAGGTTTGGAACTTTGTAAAGCTATTAGAACGAAGGATAAAAAAACGCCTATTCTATTTTTAACGGCCAAAGATACTATTCAGGAAACAATTGAAGGATTACAGTCAGGAGCTAATGATTACGTTAAAAAACCATTTAGCTTTGAAGAATTAGTAGAAAGAATCAAGGTGCATTTTAGAAATTTGGATGAAAAAGAAATTTTACAATTAGGTCCCATCCGAATAGATGTTGAAAAGCACCTTGTACTTGCTTATGATAAAGAAATTACTTTGACTCAAAGAGAATATGAATTACTTTACTATTTGGTAAAAAACAAAGGAAAAGTATGCAGTAGAAACCAGATTATAGAAGATGTTTGGGATATTCATTTTGAATACGATACAGGTGTTATAGATGTTTTTATGAATGCTATTCGCAAAAAATTAAATTTAAAAATCGAAGATGATTACATCAAAACGATTCGTGGTGTAGGTTATATTGCTAATGATTTGTAAATTATGTTAAAACTTTCTTTTAAAAACAGAATCGCTTTCAATTATATTATCACTACAGCTTTATTGATCTTTGTGGTATTTTTTACTATTTATTCTATTGTAAAATATAGCGTTTACAACCACTTAAATGATGATATTTTAAAAGAAGTTGAAAATCATCTCAATGAAATTGAAATCAAAAACAATCAATATCATTTAATTCATCTTAACGAATGGAACGAAAGAGAACATAATACATTAGATGTCAATCCTGTTTTTATTGAGTTTTTAGACAGCGATAAACAAATCAAAGAAAAATCACCAAATCTTAAAAATGAAAGCCTGACTTTTAATTTAGACATTGAAAACAATCAATTATTTGATTCTAAATTATTAAACAATAAAATTCGCCAGATTCAGGTTCCTATTCACAGCGAATCCAAAATTATAGGCTACTTATTAGTTGCGATGTCCCTGGAAGATGCTTCAATGGTACTTCAAAATTTATCACAAACCTTACTGATAGCTTATCCCTTAATCTTATTATTGCTCTTTTTTATAGCACGATTTATTGCTGGAAGGAGTATAAAACCTATTACTTCTATTATTCAAACGGCCGATGTAATTACTAAGGACAATTTGAAATCCCGAATTGAATTGCCTCAAAAAAAGGATGAACTATATGTTTTATCACAAACCATAAATAATCTTTTAAATCGAATTGAAACCGCGATTGAAAGAGAAAAACAGTTTACATCTGATGCTTCTCACGAATTGCGAACACCTCTCACGGTAATTAAAGGAACTCTGGAAGTTTTAATTCGAAAACCCAGGACACAGGAAGAATATCTGGAAAAAATAAATTACTGTGTTGCCGAAGTGAATCGCTTAAATCATTTAGTTGATCAATTACTGATGTTAGCACGATTTGAAGATCAGAGTCAATCACTTAAAAAGGAAAATGTGGTTTTGAATGCAATTATTTTAGAAGTTTTGTCTCGTTTTTCAAATACAATTGATTCAAAAAAAATAAAAATAACGGCTAATTTTTCTAAGGATTATAATGTTACTTCTGATCAATATTTACTATCCATTATTTTAACAAATTTGATTTCGAATGCCTTAAAGTATTCGAATACTAACGACTCATTAACCATCCGATTATCAGAAGGAAATAAAATAGTAAAATGTGAAATTATTGATAGCGGAATTGGTATTCCCGAAGCCGATTTACAAAATATTTTTCATCAATTTTATCGTTCTCAAGCCGCTAATCATCAAGAAATAAAAGGAACAGGTTTAGGATTGTCTATTGTTCAAAAACTATCACAGTTATTGAACATTCAAATTGAAATTTCGAGTAAAGAAGGTGTTGGTACACATGTTATCTTAAGCATCCCTTAAGCAAAAGCTAAAGTTTATATTTTAATTTTGAACTATAAATTAAGTATAAATGTTGGAGAAAATTATTGCTTTTAGTTTAAAGAACAAACTCATTGTTTTACTATTCACTTTAGGGATTTTTGGTTTCGGAATTTTTTCGGTATTCCAAATTTCCATTGGAGCGGTTCCTGATGTGACCAATAATCAGGTTCAGGTTATTACAACTTCACGAAATCTTTCTACTCAGGATATTGAACAATTTATCACTTATCCGGTAGAGATTGAAATGTCAAATTTACCTGGTGTAAAAGAGATTCGTTCTATTTCAAAATTTGGATTATCAGTAGTAACCATTGTTTTTGATGATGATTTAGGAACGTATTTACCCAGACAATTAATTGCCGAAAAAATTAAATCAGCAGCAGAGAAAATTCCGGAAGGTTTCGGTACACCTGAAATGGGACCAATAACTACTGGTTTAGGGGAAATTTATCAATATACTTTGGAAGTAAAACCTGAATTTAAAAAAAATTACTCAATCACCGATTTACGAACTATTCAGGATTGGGTCATTAAACGTCAACTTTCAGGTATTAAAGGTGTTGTTGAAATCAATACTTGGGGGGGCTATTTAAAGCAATATGAAATTGCCATTGCACCATCACGTTTGAATGCAATGAATATTAGTGTTTCGGATGTTTTTAAAGCTTTAGAAAATAATAATGGAATTGCAGGTGGAGCTTATATTGAAAAAATCAATCAGAGCTATTTTATTCGTGCCGAAGGAAAAGCAAAATCACTGGAAGACATTGAAAATATTGTGGTTTCTAATGCGGATGGTTTACCAATTTTTATCAAAAATGTAGCCGAAGTTCGTTTTGGTCACGCCAATCGTTTCGGGGCAATTACCGGAAATGGAGAAGGAGAGAAAGTATTAGGTCAAGTAATGATGCTTAAAGATGCTAATTCCAAACAAGTAATCAATGATGTCAAAAAAAGAGTTGCTGAAATTCAGAAAACTTTACCTGAAGGGGTTTATATCAATGGTTTTTTAGAAAGAAGTGAATTAGTAGGTAAAACTACTTTTACAGTGGCCGAAAACCTGATTTTAGGTTGTTTGATTGTGGTTTTTGTGGTGGTTTTATTGCTTGGAAACTGGCGTTCAGGATTGGTGGTAGCTTCCGTAATTCCGCTTTGTTTGTTATTTGCTATTTCATTGATGAATATTTTTGGAATTGATGCCAATTTAATGAGTTTAGGAGCCATTGATTTTGGAATCATCATCGATGGAGCCGTAATTATAGTGGAGTTTATTGCTTTTCAAATTGCTCATAAATCGGCTCATCTAGCAAAATTTTCTCGAATGGATAGTCAGCTTGAAATTGATCAAATTACTTATAAAAGTGCTTCGAAAATGATGAATTCGGCAATTTTTGGACAACTCATTATTTTAATTGTATTTATTCCAATTCTATCGCTTTCTGGCATCGAAGGAAAAATGTTTAAACCTATGGCAATGACTTTTAGTTTTGCTTTGGTTGGTGCCATGTTATTCTGTTTTACGTATGTTCCGGTCGTTTCTTCATTATTTTTAAAACCTAAAGAAGAAAATCCGGATTCTTTTTCGAATCGATTAATCACTAAACTTAATCAGTTCTACCTCCCTGCAATTACTTGGGCATTAGCCAATACTAAAAAAGTAATCTATGGTTCTGTTGGTTTGTTAGTAATGGCTGTAGTTTTATTTTCTACAATGGGAGGCGAATTTATCCCAACCCTAGATGAAGGTGATTTTGTAATTCAGCCTGTTTTAAAAACAGGAACTTCGTTGAGTAAAACTATTGAGACAACAACTAAAATCGAAACAATAATTCTTAAAAATTTTCCTGAAGTAGAGCAGGTGGTAAGCAGAATTGGTGCTGCCGAAGTTCCAACCGACCCGATGAGTATGGAGGAAAGTGATGTAATTGTGAAGTTGAAACCAAAATCAGAATGGGTTTCGGCATCCAGTAAGGACGAATTGGCTGATAAAATAAAAGAAGCTATTGAAGCACAAATCCCGAATATGGAATTGGAGTTTACCCAGCCGATAGAAATGCGTTTTAATGAACTAATTTCAGGAACTCGTTCGGACGTAGCAGTAAAAATATTTGGTGAAAATCTGGATGTTTTAGCAAAAAAAGCGAAAGAAATTGAAAAAGCAATTGCTCATGTTGAAGGTGCTTCGGATATTATTATTGAAAAAACTGAAGGTCTACCACAAATGAGTGTGCAATACGATCGTTCAAAAATT
Source organism: Flavobacterium sp. (assembly GCA_023253295.1). Classification (GTDB taxonomy): domain Bacteria; phylum Bacteroidota; class Bacteroidia; order Flavobacteriales; family Flavobacteriaceae; genus Flavobacterium. The sequence continues at coordinate 1,492 of JALRGZ010000127.1, read as the reverse complement.
GCACGTTATGGATTGAATATAGCCGATTTGAATGAATTAATTGCTCTTGGTTTTGCCGGAAAAACGGTTGGTAATGTTTTTGAAGGTGAAAAACGTTTTGATATGGTCATTCGCTTAAATCAAAATAATCGTCATGATATTGAAGACTTGAAAAATCTTTATGTGAGCACCCCTTCAGGGCAACAAATTCCATTGCAGGAATTAGCTAAAATTGAATACACAGAAGGTCCTGCTAAGATTTCAAGAGATAATACTAATAGAAGAATTGTTATTGGGATTAATGTGAGAAACCGTGATTTGCAAAGCGTAGTAAGGGATATTCAGAAAATTGTGGATACCAAAATCAAATTGCCAGCAGGCTATTCTGTGAAATACGGCGGACAGTTTGAAAACCTCGAAAGTGCCAAAGCCAGATTACTCGTTGCAGTTCCAATCGCTTTATTTTTGATATTTATCTTATTGTATTTTGCCTTTGGTTCGGTTAAAGAAGCTTTAATGGTGTATTCGGCAATTCCTTTGTCTGCAGTGGGTGGCATATTATTTTTATGGATAAGAGATTTACCTTTTAGTATTTCGGCTGGAGTAGGTTTTATCGCTTTATTTGGAATAGCTGTTTTAAACGGAATTGTATTAATCGAACATTTTAAAGAATTGAAACATCAGGGTATGACTAATAAAGACGAATTAATTTTGAAAGGAACAACAGATCGATTACGTCCTGTATTATTAACTGCCGCCGCTGCCGCTCTAGGTTTTTTACCTATGGCTGTTTCAGCATCTGCTGGGGCAGAAGTTCAACGACCATTGGCAACCGTAGTGATTGGAGGTTTGTTTACGGCTACTATTTTAACAATGCTTGTATTGCCTGTTTTGTATAAAGTCTTTGATGGAAAGGAATTTAAAAAACCAAAATTCAAAAAACAGCATCATAGAGCTATTGTAATTTTGTTTTTGCTAAGTACTTCATTTGTTTTTTCACAAAATACTAATTCTGAATTGAATCAATTAATTAGCAAAGGCATTAATAACAACAAAGCTTTAAAAGCTTCTCAATTGCAAGTCGAAAAATCAAAAGCCAACATCAATAGCGCTTATACTTTTGATAAAACCAATATTTATTATAATTACGATCAAAATAATTTGGCTTACAATGATAAAGCTGTTTCTGTAATTGGAGCACAACAAAGTTTTTTGTTTCCAACAGTTTATGGAGCACAAAAGAAATTAAATACCGCTGAATACGAAAAGCAACAAGCCAGTTTTGAATTAGAAAAGAACAAACTGAGTCTGGAGATTTCTAAGTTGTATTATCAAATTGTCTATTTACAACATCAGGAAATTTTATATGAAATGTTGGATAGTTTGTACCAAAATTTCACCAAGGCCAGTAATCGCCGTTTTGAATTAGGAGAAACAAATTATCTGGAAAAAATCACTGCTCAATCGAAGGCAAGACAAATTGCATTAAAGCTTTCGCAAATTAGAAATGAAA
>JALRGZ010000049.1 GCA_023253295.1 Flavobacterium sp. | reverse complement strand
TTCAATCCGTTAGGAAGTTCAGGACCACCTGCAGCAAGAGTTGCTCCTTCTTCAAGTCCACTATTTATTAAACTAATAATTTTATCATACTGAATTTTAGAAACTACAGGACCAATATGATCTCCTTTTTTTAAAGCTTGCTTTTTTAATATATTTACCAAATGATATGATTTCCCCCAAATCGAACCTCTTTTTAAATTTAGAACAATGAAAAAGAATTTACTTTTATTTGTCTTTGTTAGTCTTCTTACTTTGTTTTTTGATGTCAATTTATATGCTCAAACAGCTCCTACAGTTACTTCTCCTGTTTATTATTGTCAGGGGCGTACAGCTACTCAATTAACAGTTATTCCTGATTCCGGTTATACATTGCTTTGGTATGGAATAAACCAAACGGGAGGTACAGGAAATTCAACAGCTCCTACGCCTTCTACATCAACAGTAGGTTCAACAACTTATTATGTTAGTCAGACTGATGGTACAAATGAAAGTCCCAGAGCAAGTATAGTAGTTAATGTTGTTGCTGATAATGGTTCCAGTATTTTAGATCTTAAGTGTTTTAATTTGAGTGGAACTCCTCGAGCAGGATCACCAGTGATAGGTTCTCAAAGTGGATTTTCTTGGAATAATACACCTAGTGTAAGTAATCAATATTCATATTTTTATACAATTAATGAAGGAGCACCAATTGATGGTAGTACGCAACCAAGTCATTTATACGTACCTCAATCACAATTACAACCTGGAAATGAGATTACATTAACATTATGGCATACTACTTATCCTTGTGATCTTTCAGTGCAAACTTGTTGGGTGCCTTGTCCAAATTCTTTTACTCCTACTTTTGATCCTGTTAATCCTATATGTGAAGGAGAACCAGCTCCTGTTTTGCCCAAATATTCTAAAGAAGGCGTTAGTGGAACATGGGATCCGCCAACAGTAGATAATACAATAACAAAAAATTATGTTTTTACACCTTTTGGATCTAATTGCAGTAAGGGCAATTTGACAGTAGTTGTTAATCCTAATGAACCTGATTTTAATGATAAGATTGTTTGTGAAGGAAGTGCTGAACCAGATTTACCTAATACATCTCCTAATGGTGTAACAGGAATTTGGGATGATGCTACAATTGATACTTCAATACCAAATTCAACTACGGAACATACTTTTACTCCCGATGATGGACAATGTGCTTCACCTCAAACTATTAGAGTTACTGTAATTCCATCGAATACATTGACAGACTTCACCTGGACTGTTACAGAAGCCTTTGCTGAAAATCAAAAAATTACCATTACAGCTATTGCTGATGGCGGCGATTATTTGTATCAATTAGACGATGGTTCTTTGCAGTCAAGTAATGTTTTTGAGTATGTAACTTCAGGTGAGCATTCGGTAACTGTAGTGGATCAAACAGGATGCAGTATGCCAATTACCAAATCAGGTATCTTGGTTATTAATTATCCTAAATATTTTACACCTAATAATGACGGTTATAATGATTATTGGAATGTACCTGAGTTAAGTTTGCAACCCTATGCTTACATTCGTATTTTTGATCGATATGGAAAGTTTTTAAAACAAATTAGTCCTAATGGTGCCGGATGGAATGGAACGTATAACGGACATTATTTACCTGCTGATGATTATTGGTTTGTGATTCATTATTTAGAAAATAATGTCGTTAAAGAATTTAAATCACATTTTTCATTGAAGAGATAAAAAAAAAGGAATTGCTAATGCAATTCCTTTTTTGATTTAAGCAGGTTTAAGCTCGGATTTAAGTTCAGAAAGTATGAACTCAGAACCGTTTTTATAATTGGTGTTGAAACGTATTTTGACATCATTTCTTTCTGCGAGTTTTCTAGCTAAATTTAAGCCCATTCCCGTGCCTGATTCTCCTCTTGAAGATTGTCCAAGGGTATAGAACATTTGGAATATTTTTTCGGCTTGACTTTCAGGAATTCCAGGACCATTATCACTTATGGAAATTTGTTGAATTTCTTCGTTATAAGCTATCGTAATTTCAGTAGTATCTTTGTCGTTATATTTGATAGCATTCGATAATAAATTTTGAATGATTTGCTTGAATGCTACCGTTTGAAAACTGATATTATGATTTAAGTTTTCCTTATTTATTTTAATATTACTGTTCGGATTGATTAGTTTGATAACAGTATTGACTTCGTTAAGGATGTTAACGAACTCTTTTCCTTCATTGTTTTCTACATTTTTAGAATAATGAAGTAAATCATCAATTAATTTAGACATAGACATGGCAGATGTTTTTACCATATCGAATAAATCCGTTGCTTCTTCTTTAATATCCAAAAGATGCTCTTCTTCAATGAACTCAATTAGTGATTTAATGTTGTTTAAAGGTGATTTTAAATCGTGTGCAATGATATTCGCAAATTGCTCTAATTCACCATTTTTGGCTACTAATTGTTCGTTTAATTTTTGTAATTCCTGGTCGTAATCCCATATTTTCAGGAAAGAATCTACTTTTTTACGTGTAATTTCAGTAACCAAAGGTTTAAATAAAAAGTCAATCGCTCCTAAATCATAAGCTTTATTGATGTATTTAGCCTCATCACTAATTGCAGTCACGAAAATGGTTGGAATGTTAGCGGTTTTAGGGTGTTGTTTGGTAATTTCAACAAATTCATAACCGTCCATTTCGGGCATTTGTACATCTACTAAAATCAATGAAATTCTTTCTTTGAGTAGAATTTGTAAACCTTCATTCCCTGAATTGCAAGTAATAATTTCCCTGTCGGGTTTGTCTAACATACTTTTAAGGGCAATTAAGTTTGCCGGTTTATCATCAATAAGTAATAGCTTATGTTTTTTTACAGTATTCATTGTTTAATGCTTTTATAATGTTTGTGGTATTTAATTCTAAATGTTTATCGTAAATGTTTTTTGCAGCTTTAGGCATAATAGGAAATTCCGCTTCTTTGCAATCTTGAATAATAGTTTTTCCTTTGTTTTCGGCAATTGTTTTTAAGCCATTAGCTCCATCTTTGTTAGATCCTGATAATAATATTCCGCAGCATTTTTCCTGTAATAGCATTGCAAAAGATTCAAAAGTAACATCTATTGAGGGTCTACTAAAATTGACGAGCTCGGAAACATCTAATGAGAGCGTCAGATTATCTTCTAAAAGCACATGATAATCAGCCGGTGCCGTGTATAGAAAGCCTTTTTTTAGTTCTTCTTTATCTTCGATTTCTTTTACCTTATAATGTGTGTTATTTTGTAAAATAGTTTCAAATGATGAAGCTGTATTTTTTAACCGATGTAATATGATAACAATTGGCGTGTTAATGCTGTTGTCTAAATTTTTCAAAATAGACAAGATAGAGTTAAAAGCTCCGGCAGAACCACCTATTAGTATTACTTCGGGTTTCATCGTATTTTTTGATATATTTTTTCTTCTCTGTCAATCTCTTTAAAATTCTCATAAACCGAACTAAATCGTAAGGATTCCTTTTTTCCTATGGCTAAAAAACCATGAATAGGTAAACTTTCGTAAAAAAGTTCTAACGCCTTATTTTGCAAATCATTGTTGAAATAGATTAATACATTTCGACAAAGAATTAATTGACATTCTTTAAAAACACTATCAGCGACCAAATTATGATTAGAAAACAAAATGTTTTGTTTTAATTCGGAACTAATCATCGAATGCTTTTCGTCAGAAACAAAATAATTGTTTAGGGTTTCTTTTCCACCGCATTCAAAATAATTTTTTACGTAATCCTTAAAATTAGTATTGTCATAAATTCCTTTTCGAGATCGTTCAATCGCATTGCTACTAATGTCGGTGGCATAAATTCTTGTTTTTGAAAACAGTTTGTTTTCTTTTAAAAGAATATTTAACGAATAGGTTTCTTCTCCAAAAGAGCAACCGGCACTCCAAATATTAATTTTAGGATAGCTGTTTAAGTACGGAAAAACTTTTTGTTGCAACGCTTTAAAGAAACTGGGATCTCTAAAAAACTCACTCACATTGACCACTATTTCATTGATGAAATTTTGAAAAATAGCTGGATTGTTAATTAATTCGAACTTTAAATCAACTGCATTTTTCATGTTATTAATATCCATAAAACGATGGATTCTTCTTAGCATAGAAGCCTTAGAATAATCGCGAAAATCGTAATCAAATTGCCTTTTAATGGTATAAAGCAAGTCGTCAAGTTCGTTGAATGTTATCATTTGTAAATCCAAATACTGATTAATGAAATTAGTTTCTGAATATCAATTGGTTTTGATTGATAGTCAGATGCCCCTGCTTTTATTATTTCATCACGGTCACCCTTCATGGCTTTGGCTGTTAAAGCAATAATAGGCAGGTTTTTCCATTTGAAATTCTCTCTGATTTTTTTAGTTGCTTCAAATCCATCCATTTCAGGCATCATAATGTCCATCAGCACAATGTCAAAGTTTTGGTGTTCTTCTAAGGCGTTTAAAGCTTCAATACCATTAAAAGCGGTAGTTATGATGGCACCCTTGCTTGTTAAAGCAGCTGATAAAGCATAGATATTTCGAATATCGTCATCAACAATCAGAATGTTTTTGTCTTTCAAAATTTCTCCTCCGGCTAAATTTGGAGCTGTTTTGTAAGCTGTGTTTTCGCTCGTTTCAACTTTGTTTAAAAACAATAAAATTTCATCTTTTAAACGCTCAGTAACATTTTCGGTTTTAATGACAATACTATCTACATTTTTCTCTAATTCTAATTGTTCGTTATCCGATAAGTTTTTTCCTGTGTTAATAATGATTTTAATGTTCTTGTTTTTAGAATGGCTTTTTAATTCCGAAACAGCTTTTACGTTATCAGAATCCGGTAATCCTAAATCAATAATGGCACAGTCGATATCAACATTACTAAGAATATTTTCAGCTTCTGTACGGGAATAAGCTTGCAGGCAAATGGTGTTTTTATCATTGGCATGCAATAATTGTTTGATGGAATAGTTTAACTTTTCATCATCTTCCAGAATTAAAACTTTTTTAAATACTTTGTTGATTTCTTCATCGATAGAGAGGAAGGCTTTTTTAAGTTTCTCAGGAGTGATTGGTTTCACTAAGAAATCAAAAGCTCCCATTTCCTTGGCTAATTTTTCTCTTTTCATACCCGACATGACGTGAACGGGAATGTGTTTTAATTCGGCGTCTTCTTTAAGCCATTTCAAAACGGTCCATCCATCAATTCCAGGTAGTTTCATGTCCAGAATAATGGCTTTTGGATTGTATTTTTTAGCATATTGGAATCCGGTTTCTCCCTGATGCGCAATAATCGCTTTGAAACCATTGTTGTGTGCTACCTGAAGTAATACTTCGGCAAAAGAAGGATCATCTTCGATAATTAAAACCGTTTTGTCGTCAATATCAGCCTGATTTCTGTCGTCATTAATATTAGCGGCTAAGTCGATAAATTCTTCGTCAGGTTTCGGATATTCGGATTCAATTTGTTCTTCTTTTGCAATAGTTTCAGTACTAGAAACAGGAATTGTAGTAATAGGAGAGGCATCAGCATTTGCAGTGCTATTGATTCCTTTATATTGTACAGGAATTAAAATGCCAAAAGTACTTCCATTGTTGAGTTGGCTTTCAAAAAACACTTCTCCATCCAGTAAATGAGCTAATTGTTTAGAAATGTATAAACCTAAACCAGTTCCTCCATATTTTCTGCTGGTTGAGCTGTCGGCTTGTTGGAAACTTTGGAATAGTTTTTTCTTGTTTTCTTCTGAAATACCTATGCCAGTGTCTTTAATTTCAATGCTTAAAATTTCTTTGTTTTCTAAAGCAGCTAATTTTGGATTGTTGAATTCCCAGTTTTCTTTTGGTGTATCAAATGTCATGGAAACGGTTCCTCCATTAGGGGTGAATTTTAAAGCGTTGGAAAGGAAATTTTTAAGAATCTGTTCTAATTTACCCACATCGGTAAACACTTTTCTTGGGCAATCTTCAGTAATACTCGTTAGAAATTCAATTCCTTTTTTGTCCATCTGGGCTCTAAACAAACCATCCATGTCTGAAAATATTCGTTCCGAAACCGTGTTCTCTGGATAGATTTCAATCTTGCCTGCCTCAATTTTTGAGATGTCCAGAATATCTGTGATTAAGTTCAATAAGTCTTTTCCAGAAGTATTAATTACCGACAGATTTTCTAATTGAGACGTGGTTAAGTTGCCTGAAGTATTGTCTTTTAATAAATCCGAAAGAATTAAAATACTATTTAAAGGCGTCCTTAATTCATGCGACATATTGGCTAAAAATTCAGATTTGTATTTGCTGGCTTGAGCAATTTCTTCTGATTTTACATTTAATTCTTCTTGGGCAATGATAAGATCGTTGTTCTTTTTTTCGATTTCGTAATTTTTAGTTTCAAGTTCACGACTTTTTTCTTCTAAATACGCATTGGTTTGTTCCAGTTCGGCAGCTTGGTTTTTAAGTTCTTCTTCTGATTGCTGTAATAGTAAGGTATGTTTGTTAAGCTCTTCGTTGTTTTGCCTTAATTCTTCTTCCTGTACCTGTAAGATGTTGTTTTTTCTATTGATTTCTTCCATGGAAATTTTTAATTCTTCATTTCTAATGAAAACCTCAATGGCACTTCCTAAAGATTCTTTTAAGGTGTTTAATAATTTTTGATCAATATCGTTGAAGTTAGTTAACGAACCTATTTCGATAACACCAATTACTTCATTTTTATACGATATAGGCGTAATTAAAATGTTGTAAATAGCTGATTTTCCTAAAGAAGAGGAAAGGAATGAGTATTCTTTATCTAAGTTGTTGAAGCACTTTTGTTCGTTGAATTTGGCAGCCTCACCAATTAAGCCTTCACCAAGAGCAATTTTTCTAGGACTTTTATCATCATCTGCATAACTACCTATTTTTATTAAAGTATTTTCTTTTTCTATATAATCTTTGATGTAAAAAGTAGCTTGACAAGCCTTTGTAAGTTGGCTTAAAACCTTACTAAGGTTAGCACCAAAATCGTTGATGTTTTTAGAATCAATGATAGTTTTGTTAACTTCGATTATGTTTTTTTCCAGTAAGCTGTTTTCCTGTGCTTCATCATTATATCTTTTTAATTCGGAAGACATGGTATTTAAAGATTCATTCAAAGTATCATCGTCACTTCTCACTTCTATTTTGTCTCCAAAATGCCCTGCACTTATTTCAGTAGCCAGATTAATTTGCTGTTTAATGGCTATTGTTAATTTTTTTAATGATTCTCTAATTGAACTTAATTCTTTGCTTCCTGATAATGTATGTTGGAAATCAGTATATCCTAAGGCAATTTTTTCGATTTTAGTTGCAATTAGATTTAAAGATTTTGAAGTGTTATTGATTAGTTTGTAAACTGCAATTGCGGTAGCAATTAATAAAAAAGTAAGTAAAAGAAGGGTTATTATAGTAGTATTTACAGTTTGTTTTTTTTCTTCTTTTGCTAATTGAATAATTTCATTTAATTTTTTGGCTTTAAGAGAGTTAATTTTATTGTTTACTTGTGTTGCTTGTTTCCACCAATTTGTAGGGGTTGTTTTGTAAGTGTTGTTAAGAATTGATTCAGAATTAGTGAGGAAAGATTTGAACTCTTCGGAGTTTTTAAAGTGAATTATCTCATCATTGATCTGATCATCGTTGAAATTTTCTAATTTGAAATCCGAGTTGTTATTGATGTTTTTTGAATTAATATAGTAACCATACAATTCACTGTGTAAGGTGTCGTCACTTAATTTGTTTAAAATTAAGCATCTGATTAGGTTGGCGTTCGATTTAGTATCGATATAGGCTTTTATGTTATTGGCTAATTTGGCAATATTGAGATTGGTACAATTAGCAATTTCTCTTTCAATCAAGTTGTTGAAATGTTGATTTAGAGCTATATAGTCATTAAATATTTTTAATCTTGAAGCAGTTTTATTTTCTGTTTCAAAATGAATAGTATGAATTAGTTTTCTTGCTTTATCTATGTTTTTTTGAATAATGCTATCAGATGAATTATGTTTAGAAAACCATTCTAAGGTTTCGTTCATACTTTGTTTTAGCTCACCTTTTTTACTTTCATCAAAATAGGCATATTCATTTAAAGTTCTTTCGTTGTTAATTAAGGTTATAGCTTCCGAAAAATTAGAAATATCATCAATGTTTTGACTGCTGTTTTGTATTCTGTCAAATTTTTGATAGGTATTGTTAACGTCGGTTATAGTAAAATAAAGAAGTCCTGAAATAGGAATCAGGAGGATTAAAATTAATTGATTTTTAAAAGATAAATTTTTCCACATAAAGGGAGACAGATTGTAGGTTAGTTTACTATTCGTTTTGTTGGGAATATTTGTGTATTAAAACAGATACTATAGTAAGTTTATTTTCGTCAACAAATTACAAAAAAGATATTAAGATTTAATCATGTAAGAAACACAAAAGCATTTCAAATAATAACTGAAATGCTTTTGTGTTCTAATATTTTGTTTTAACAGCTTAGTTTGCCGTTTTTATGTTTTTAATATAGGTTGTTAATTTTTTTCCATAAAATGATTGAGCTACTTTTGGACTCATTGCATTTTGTATTGTATCCAGATATTTGATGTTGGCGTCATATACTTCAGCTAAGGCAATGTATGGAGCAATTTCAAAATCTTTATTATTTATGGCAAAATTAATAGCAAAAAGATATTTGCGTTTCATGTTTATATCTTGTAATTGATTAATGCTGTCAATAGCTTTAACATCTTTTCTTTTGATTGCTTTGAATTTTTTCTCAATTAGATCTAGATTTTGATCTTTATATCTTGAAGTTGTTTTTAAATATTCTTCGTATAATTCTTGGTTTTTTGAACCTGTTATTTTAGCTCCTGAAAGAAATCCATCTAAATTCGTTTCGATATTCATCATTCCCGGTTCAGCAAAAAACATAAGATTATTATCTAATGAATTACTAACACCTCGATCTAAAAACAAGTAGAGCATTTCCGGTGATTTCAAGTCAATGTAACTTTCAAAATGAGAATTGCCATCAATTTTAATGGTGTCGATAGCAACTAAAGCAGTGTCAACAACTTTTTGGATGTATAGAGTACCTTCTTTTAATCCTTTTACATTTCCTGTAATATGTAAATTTCCTTTTTGCTCCTGTTTGTTGCATGAAACTATAAATGATGTGATAGCAAATGCAAGAATTAATTTTTTCATTAGTAAATTATATTTTGTGCAAATTAAATAAAATAGTTGGAAAGCGTATGTTGATGTATTACGTTTTCACAGAGTTTTTTTTATTATCCTTTTAACCAAGCCTCTTTTAATTGTTTTTTAGAATCATCTGTCACAGTAATGTTATCTTTTTCTTCCATAGGGAATTTTACATTACCTTTTATAGTGATTTCCTTTTCGTTACGTTTTATTTTAAGACTTATAGGCTCATTTTCTTTCCATTTAGTACTTTGATTAATTAAGTCATAGATATTATCTAAAGTATAAGCGGTGTCGTTTATGGATAAAATAATATCTCCACCTTTTAATTTAAGATTATCAAAGAAAACATTTAATTCCATATTTGGAATAACAAAAATTTCTTTTGTCGTTGGATTTACATTGATGTAAGGTGTTTCGTTATCTTTTAGGAAAATAGCTGTTGGCGCTTGCATTTTTGATTTTCCTAGTCCAACTTTAGCTAAATAAACATCATAAGGAATTGGAGTTGGTCCGGCAACATAGGTTTTAAGGAAATCACCTACTTCAGGATAGGTTAACTCGCTTATTTTATTAAAAAGTTCCTCGTCATTAAAAGCTTTTGAGACACCATATTCATTAGATAATTTTTGCATTAGGTCCAAAATTCCTCTTTGTCCATTGCTTTTTTCCCTAATGATGATATCAATACACATTCCAATTAATGCCCCTTTTTGATACACATTTAAATATTGAGTTTTGTAAGGTTCTTTCAATACATTAGCACTCATTGTTGTAAAAGGCATTGTGTCATTGAGAGTTTTAGCTTCTTCAATTTTTTCAGCCATTCTATTGTAAAAATCAGCTTCTGAAATTAACCCCTGGTTTATTTGGAAAAGGTTAGCAAAATACTCCGTTACACCTTCATACATCCATAAATGTTTTGACATTTTTGGGGCATTGTAATCAAAATCCTGAATTTCTTTAGAATGAATGGTTAACGGAGTTACGATATGAAAAAATTCATGTGAAACTACATCCATCATTGATTTTATTAATTCCTCTTTGTCCATGATTTCAGGCATTACAACCGTAGTGACAGTAGGATGTTCTAATGCACCAAATCCTTTTGCATCATCAGGTTTCAAACTTGATAAGTATAAAAGAACTGAGTATTTTTTTGTTGAATTGATTTTGCCTAAGAATTTTTTTTGAGCTGTCATCATTGTTTTCATCTCAGGTGTGATGCTTTTGGCAGTATATTTTCCTGTTGGCGAAAACACGCAAATTTGTATATCCATTCCGTCTACACTGAAACTAGTATAATCTGGTTTTGAATACATAATAGGGTTTTCGACCAATTCAGCATATCGAGAGCTTACAAATAGATCGCTACTAACACTATTGTCTTGGTCTGTCATCGAAGTGCCTCCCCATAGGGCAGCAGGATGATTAACTGTTAGATGATAGGGAACAGCAAGGAAATTATCAAAATAACCAATAAAACAATGAGTGTTAATCATGAAGTTTTCACCAACACTAATATTTGAACCCGCAGGAGAAAAAACATCATCTTGTCCAAAGCTGGTTCCTTTTTCACTATCAAAAGTATCATTAACGAGATAAGTTATTTTGTTTAATTTTTTTGCATTAGTTATGGTCCATGAATTTAGGTCTGTTTTCTCAACAACTAATAAGTTTCCTTTTTTATCGTAAGCTTTCAAATCTTCGATGTATTTTCCATAGTTGTCTTCAGAATAAGTTCCGGGAACTGTTTTAGGAATATGGTAATTTATTTCATTAGAGTTAATTTTAGGAGCATTCACTGTAACTAAAACCTGATCATTTTTTACCTCATTCAAATTGATAGTAGCTTGAATAATAGGTTCTTTGTGAGCATTGATGGATTTACAACTCCAAAGTAGAGATGTTAAAGCAAATGCAAATAATAATTTCCTCATTTAGTAAGATTTTGTTGAAATGGTTTTTATGTAATTGGGGACAGACAAAAATACATAAAAAAACACTCGTTATGTAGAGTGTTTTTTAAGATTAGTCTAACTTGTTTTTGATATAATATTTTCCGTCTAAATCATCATCAAAATCATCAATTTTAAGAGGTTTAGGTTTAGGTTTACTAGCCAACGCTTTCTTTTTCCACATTTCAAATTTTTCCAGAGGCATCTTTTTTTTCATGATTTCCAGAACTTCTTTTTCAGCCAATCCAAATTCTTTTTTTATAATTTCGAATGGATTTCTTTCCTCTAGGGCTAGTGTAACAAGCTTTTCAGTTTGTTCAAAGCTCAGTTCTTTACGGTTACTCTTTTTCATCACGTGAAAATTTATTCTAAATAGGTTTTTTTTAAATTAAAAATGATCTTGTAACAGATTTCAATATTAATAAAAAAAATAATTACTTCACATTTTCGATGTTTTTTTTTGTCGAGATTTTTTTAGTTGGCAAATGGAGTATTTAGAAAGATGATTTTTTGAATAATTGGTGTTTAAACTTTTGAATAATAAGCTTTTTGTAATTTTTGGAGCTATAAAAAATAGCGATGTATAGTTCTTTATTTGAAAAATAAATGTGTGCGCTTTCTTTTATAGCGTACTCTTACGTTTTTGTATGGTAAAATGGTCTCTTTTACGTTTTGATTTGATTTTTTTTACTTTAAAATGACTCTTCTTTTGTTGCACATTCACTACTTTGATGACAGAAAAAAGTATAAAAAACGATATCCATTTTCCAAACTGTAACTTTTTAAAACAAAAGAGATAAATCATAATAATTACAATCGGGTGGTTCTAATGCAAAAAAAAGTTAAAACAATCCTTGTAAAGGAGGACTTTTAATCCCGATTTTTTGGTAGTCAAAAGCCATTTTTTCTTTCAATAGACTAGCATAAACGGATCTAAAATCGATTTGGTATTTTAAATCTCCTTGTGATAAATCGCTTAGATTTGGGTTGTTGCCTATTACTTTTCCGCGGTTTTGTCCACCAATGACAAACATTGGAGCAGCAGTTCCGTGATCTGTTCCATTTCCATTGTCTTTAACTCTTCTTCCAAATTCCGAAAACACCACGATTGTTACATTTTGCAATAAATTGGCTTGTTTTAAATCTTGGTAAAAACTGTATAATGCCGAGTCTAATTCCTTGAATTTATTGTTTTGGATGGCCAATTGGTTGTCATGTGTATCATACCCACTTTGAGAGGTGTAATATACTTTTGAATTTAAATTTCCTTTTATTAAACGCGCAATCCATTCTAAATTTTTCCCTAAAGTATTTTTAGGATAGCTGGTTTGAGTACTCGATTTACTCAGTGCTTTTTGAATATCTTCGGAACCTTCCAAAACTGAATTGGCTACTTTTCGAACAAAATCCAACGAAGGATTTGAAGATAAAACATCGGTTTCTTCTTTATTGTTTTTTATTTTAAAGCGGTCTGGATCTTTTACGGTTATTGAATTTGGGTTGTCTCCTTTTAAAGAAAGATTATCGATAGAGTCAATATTAATTCCTGCAGTTGGGTTATGAGTGACACATTGTAAATCAAGATAACGTCCTAACCATCCTTCATTAAGGTATTGATTAGAGTCGGTAGCGGTTTGCCAAATTTCTTGACTTCTAAAATGGGAACGATTAGGTTCAGGATATCCTACGTTTTGAATTACCGATAAATCACCATTTTGTTGCATTTGAGCAAATCCTTTCAAAGAAGGATGAAATCCCATTCCTTTAGTAGTCGAAATTACTTCGTTTTTGGAAATGGCAATATTAGGGCGTAAATCATAATACAATGAATCTTCAAAAGGAATAAAAGTGTTTAAACCATCATTTCCTCCATTTAATTGTACGAAAACTAAACGTTGTTCTCCAATAATTAAATTTTTTTGAGAACCATAAGAGAACAAAAAGTTAGGAAGTAACAATGTTCCTCCTGTTAATGTTCCTGTAAGTGATAGAAAATTTCTTCTGTTCATAATTCGATTATTTTAGGAGGTTTTTAAATCAATTGAAATTCAGGTTCTTTTACCATTGCATTGAATAGTCTTAAAACAGCTTGGTTTGCATTTTGCGCTTGCGAATCAAAATCGTATTTTAATATTGTTTCAAAGTCTTTTTGGCTTTCAT
>JALRGZ010000338.1 GCA_023253295.1 Flavobacterium sp. | reverse complement strand
TTTCAAAGTTCCCTTTTCGAATAGCTTCAATATTTTTCTCTGCCTCAATTCTCCAGGCTGCATTACTTTCCATACCTGGATAAGTAATTTTTGTTTTGGGTAATTTTTCAAAATCAAAAGACAGTGGGTATTGTAAAAACTGAATGTCTTTGATTTCAAATTTCTGAGGGGTAAAACCAAAAAGCATAGAAAGCACCTCATTTCCTTTGGATGATTTAAGTGCTTTAAATGGTAAATAATAGTTTTTCCATTCTGATGACAAACTCACCGATCTTTCAACGACATCTTTAGGATCTGATGATTCCGATTGCTTATAAATCCAGGATACTTTGGCCTCAGCTGTTTCCAAACTTGATTCTAAGGTTCTGGCCTTAAAAGTTAGCAATAATGGTTGATTAGCCTCAACTTCTTTAGCAATCAATGGAATACGCACCCCAAGATTGTAAACAAAATTGGGTTGTTTGAAAGTACTAACTGTAAACAATGCTTTGTTATCAACTATTGCATAATTTAGTTCGCCTTCTTCTTTAGACAATCTAACGTATTTTAATTTATCTGTATCGATGCTATTAGTACCTCCATAAGGAATTTCCTGTGCCGTAACACCACTCATTAAAATGAGAGAAAAAAAAGTATAAAAAATTTTAAATTTCATTGAATTTGTTTTGTTTAAAATCGGGATTTCCAATCGTTCAATTTATCCAGTAGTTCTTTCGCTACTTGTGGTTTTTCGGCTATGATATTCTTGGTCTCATAAGGATCATTTGAAAGGTCGTACAATTCGGTAATTCCTTTTTCATACCAATTAATTAGCTTGTAATTCCCTACTCGAATAGCCGACGATTTTGTATCGCCTGTTTGTGTAGGTCTGGCTTTTTCAGAATGCCAGTAAACCATTCTATTATCCCATTCTTCAGTTTTAGTAATTACCGGTAAAAAGCTTTTACCACTTGTATTTAATTTTTTATGGGTTGTTAAATCAAGTACAGTTGGAAAAACATCCATTAACAGGATTAATGATTTATTATTTACAAGCGGTTCAAAATGATTCTTCCATTTTACAAACAAAGGCACTTTGATACCGCCTTCATACAGCCATCCTTTTCCGGCACGTAATGGATAATTGGATGTTGCCAAATCCCTTTTTTTAGTTCCATCATTAGACAATCCGCCATGATCAGAAGAAAAAACGACTATTGTATTTTCTTCTATTTCCAACTTTTTAAGTAATCGAAGAATCTTCCCTACATTTTCATCCATATTCTCTACCATAGCAGCATAAACGGCATTATCCTGACGCATTTTAGTTCGACCTGTACCTTCGGCTATATATTCAGGTTGACTGCCAAAATTAAAAGCATCAATTTCTTTTTGATTGCGTTCGGTATCTTCTTTTTTTGCTTCTAAAGGTTGATGCACCGCATAAAAAGCTAACATAGCCATAAACGGTTTCGATTTATCTCTATTCTGAATGTATTGTAGTACTTGATTGGTAAGAAGATCCGTTAAATAATCACCTTCTTTTCCAATTTCATCTACATCGGTGATTGGATCTTTTTCCGGAGCATTTTTTCCTTTGCTCACATTAAAAGGATAAATATAACTTATAGGCGAACCTGCTTTTCCGGCGGCAAAAGTTGTATCAAATCCAAATGCTTTAGGACTGCTTTCTCCTTCTCCCAAATGCCATTTACCAAAATAAGCGGTTTGATAACCCGCTGCTTTTATATTTTTTACATAATTTTTTTCAAATGGCACAGTGTTCATTTCAAAACCATCATCAGGAACTTCGCCTTTATAAATAGGATAATCTCCGGTAAGCATCGCATATCTTGAGGGCACGCATCTTGGATAATTTGCATAGGCATTTTGAAACTGAACAGATTCTTTAGCCAGTTCATCAATGTTTGGGGTTTGATAAATTTTAGAACCATTTATACTTAAATCATGAAAACCTAGATCGTCAACATGAATAATTAATATATTAGGTTTTGCGTTCTTATTATGTTTTACCATAACAGTATTTTTATTAGTAGAACAACCAAAAACTCCTAATAATAAGATTACAATGCAAAATATTTTTTTAGTTTTCATTATTTACTATTTTCTAATGCTTTCATGATTACATCATAAGCAGGCGTTGGATTATATTTAAAATCATAAATCGACTGAAAAACTCCTGTCCCTTTTTTAGCTCGTTCACTAATATCCCAAAGATTCAAAGTAACTTCACCATTTTTACTTTTGGATAATAATACATCAACTAATTTTTGATACACCATCTTTTGAATTTGACGCTCGCTCTCTAATTGAGTTGTATCTTTAACTAAATAGTCTAATTCGGTTACATGAAATGCCAGATTATTTTGGTGCGCCCAATCAATAAGATCAGCCAATTTGGCCATTGTAGCATCCGTATTATTGACAAAATCTTCTCTTTTTGCTCCTAATAGCAAATGAGCCTGCCAGCCAATTCCATCTACGCGATAGCCTTTTTTACGAATATAAAGTACGGTTTCTTTTACCTTATCCCACATTGCTGACTCCATACCTACATTTTGATTATAAACCAATTTGATATTGGGTGCATTTTTGGTAGCAATTTCAAAAGCTTTAAGGATATACAGAGGAAAACCATTTTCGTCTAAACCCATTTTCAACCAGGGATTTTCCCATTCTCCGGTTCCAGGTTTAGGACCAAACCAGGTTCCATCTGCCAGAATTGTTTCGTTTACCACATCCATCCATTTAACACAAGATTCATTATTGAAGTGTTGGGCAAATGCTGTAGCAAATTCTACTAAATTAGTTTCTAACTCAGTCGGTGTTCTATAGTCTTCTTTTGCCCATTTTGAAGCCTGTGGGCTAATTGGTCCGTGAAGTCTTAGCACTAATTTATTTTGATTGGCAAACTTTATAAATTCATCAATTTCTTTCCAATCCCAAACATTAGGTTCAGGATGAACTTTGGTCTGTTTAGCGGAGTTAGCAGGGGTTAAATATTTAAAATATTTCAAATAATACTCTTCTTTTTGAGTATTTAATTCCTCATAATTAAGTGTAGCTCCAATTAGTAATTTAGCTGAACCCTTATTTTGATTTTCTTTTACTGAAAATTCCTTTTTAATATCTTGACTGACACTACAGGAAAAAGTAAAGGACAATAAAACAATTAAAAAACTTTTAAGTAATAACTTCATTATACTTTTTATTAAAATTCAACAATTCTCATTGTCCTTCCTTATTGAAATAAGTTTAAATCATCAAAGAATTAATTACTAATCCAGTTTCTTTGCAGCTTTACGCTCGGCTTTTCTAGCTTCTTTTTTTGCTTGCTGCTGAGGAGAAAGAGCCTCTCCTTCAGTTTCACCTTGTTTATGGTTTGGCTTCATTTTGATTTGATAGGCCTGTTTCCATTTATTTAAAAGTGCCAGTAATTCCGCCTTTTTCTCCGGCATTGAAGAAGCTAAATCACGCTTTTCTTCAGCATCTTCTCTGATATTATATAATTCTACCTTATCCGATTCTACAAAGTGTAATAATTTAAAATCTCCTTTTCGAATAGCCGAAGTTTTATCATCACCTGTTTGGGTTGGTCTTGCTTTGTATGAATTCCAATACACTATTCTGTCATCCCAATTTTCTTTTTTTAGCAGGATGTTTTTAAAACTTTTTCCATCTATACCTGCCACCTGTTTATTCAATGCAATATCAGCTAATGTTGGAAAAATATCCATTCCTAAAACAATTGAATGATGGTCTACAAAAGGTTTAACTGAATTAGGAACACGAACCATCAAAGGAACTCTTGTTCCTCCTTCATATAACCAACCTTTACCAGCTCTCAGAGGGAAATTAGTAGTTGCTAATTCTCTTTTACCTCCTCTGGTCGAAAGCCCTCCATGATCTGACGTAAGTACAATAATTGTATTATCGTAAATCCCCTGATCTTTCAATTGTTGAATTAATTTTCCAATATTCTCATCAACATTTTCGACCATTCCGGCATATTTTGGATTATCCTGGCGCATTTTAGTTTCAGCATGTCCTTCCTTCACATATTCTGGAGTCGAACCAAAATTAAAAGCATTAATTTCTTTTTGATTTCGATCAAAATCTTCTTTTTTAGCTTCAAGCGGGGTATGAACCGCGTAATAAGCCAAAACACCTACAAATGGTTTGTCTTTTTTACTTTCTTTAATGTATTGAATTGTTCTTTTAGTTAATACATCAGATAAATAATCTCCTGGTTTTGCATACTTCTGAACATCTGGCACCGGTGCTTTTTCACCTTTTCCTCCTTCGACACGCTTACCATTAAAAGGATAAAATTGTTCTTCGGTTGAGCCTGCATCACCTGCTGCAAAAGATTGGTCGTAACCAAAACCTACAGGGCTACTTTCATCTGAACCCAAATGCCATTTTCCAACAAAAAAGGAAGAATAGCCATTAGCCTTAAATTGTTTTATAAAATTCTTTGCCGGATCTATCTTACCTAAATCGCCATGATCTTCATTTACCGGATAAGTTGCTGTCATAAGTGCATATCGGGAAGGCACACATCTGGGATAACTAGCATAGGCATTCTCAAAGGACACCGAATTTTTAGCCAGATTATCAATATTAGGTGTTTGATATATTTTGGATCCATTACAACTGATGTCATGATAACCAAAATCGTCTACAAGAATAAACAATATGTTAGGCTTTTTTTGTGCTAATCCGTTATTGATAAATAATAAAGTGCAGCAAATAATGCATACTTTTTGATATATTTTTTTCATAATACAATACTTAAAACGATTGATTTTATATTCCCAATTTGGAAAGAAACCCGGACATTTTAATCCAAGCCTCTTTCCGAAACAAATTAATTATTCATCAAAATCTTTCTTACTGAAAATTTCACCAGACATAGACTTTCCTTTATTTCCTTTTTTCCCGGGATTTGCATTTGCACCCTTAGCATCTCCTTTTGGCTTAGCCTCACCTTCTTCTCCTCCTTTATAGGTTGATGGATGTGCTTTATAAATATTTCTTTTATTTATCTCATTTAATTTAGTCACTAACTTTAAATGCAAATCATTAGCAATTGCTTTATAACTAGCTTCTTTAGCATGATTTTTTAATTCCAGTGGGTCGGAAATAAAATCATACAATTCAGCAGCTACCAAATTAGCAGCATCATATGGTTTTTCAGTATTATAACCATTTTCAAGCCATTCAGTATATCTGTAACGTTCGGTTCTGATAGTATATCCCATTTTTTTACCAGCTCTAGGATACTGACTTAGGGCAAACTCAGGATGAATATCATTTTTAGGATTTGAATCTAATAAACTTACGATAGATTTACCATCGGTTTGAGCAGATTGTTTCACACCCACTAAATCAAAAAGAGTAGGGAACAAATCAATTAATTCTACAGGAGTTTTAACTTTTACATCTTTGGCAATTCCAGGCCCTGAAAACATAAATGGAATTCTGGTTGCCTGTTCAAAATTAGAATGCTTATTCCATAATGTATGGTCTCCTAAATGGTAACCATGATCTCCCCATAAAACTATTATTGTATTATCAGTTAATTTTAATCTGTCTAATTCATCCAATAATTTTCCTATTTGTGCATCGATATAGGAAATACTGGCCATATATCCATGTATCAGTTCTTTTTGTTTGTCTTCAGGAACTCTAACCCCAATAGTTAAATTATCATCTATATCGGTAAAAGCTCTAAGTTCACCAAAAGTATGATACGCAAACATTGGTGTACCATCAATTAAATCCTGATTAGGAGCTAATTTAATATCCTCTCTTTTATATAAATCCCAATATTTTTTTGGCGCCACAAATGGCAAGTGTGGTCTTTGATATCCCACTCCTAAGAAAAATGGTTTATTTCCACTGGAAAGCATTTTTAATTTCTTTATTGCTTCCACAGTGTAAATACCGTCTTGGTAAGCTTCATCCGAAACATCTGCCGATTCCGTACTAGGTTTTAATCTTTTGAAGGCATAGTTTCTTTGAGCCCCTTCTTTTTTCATTCCTTTTTCAGCTGCTTCCTGCATTAACTTCACCATTTCGGCTTTAGTTTCTTTACTTTGGTAATACCCAAAAGCCGGAGCACCGTATTTAGGATCAAAATTATCCGGCTGGATATGAGGAATACTCCAACTTTTTCCATCATGACCTTCGGCTACTGAACCTTTATGATATATTTTACCGATAGCAGTTGTTTCATAACCTTGAGAAATTAAATATTCAGGCATTGAAATAAGTTCTGGTGCGGCCTCTCTAAAATCAGTATGCAAATCCCAAACTTTAGTTCTATCAGGGTAGGTTCCTGTCATAACACTAGCTCTTGAAGGTCCACAAACAGCCTGTTGTACCTCAGCATTTTCAAATATAACTCCTCTCTTTGCCAAACGATCAAAATTAGGAGTAACCATTTCGTGCGAGCCATAAACATTTAAAAGTGGCTTTAAGTCGTCTACAGCTATGAATAATATATTCTTTTTGTGAGTATTCTGAGCTTCAACAAAATGTATATTCAGGCAGAATAACATTAAAAATACGATTGACTTTTTCATTTTATGAGCTATTTATTTTTTTCTGTTTATAATTGAGTTGACATCCTCATCTCCAGTACGTTCAATGATTGTACCAAAATCTTTATCTGTAATTTCTTTGAATTGAGCTATGGTTTTATCATCGCCATTTTTTTTCATCAGTTCCTTTAATTTAGACTTCAATTTAACAATTACATCTTTATATTTTGGATCATTAATTACATTATTCATCTGATGAGGATCCTTTTTTAAATCATATAACTCCCATACATCCATCGAATAATAAAAATGAGCCAAGGTGTATCGCTGCGTTCTAATTCCGTAATGTGGCTGTACATGATGCCAGAACGGAAATTCATAATAATGATAATACATGGCCTGATCCCAATCAGAAGGTGTTTTCCCTTCTAAGATTTTCTTAAAGCTTTTACCCTGAACTCTTTCTTTTGATTTTATTCCTGCTATATCTAAGAAAGTAGGTGCAAAATCTACATTCGAAATAATATCCGTATTCACACTACCCGGTTTAATTAATTTTGGATAACGCACTAAAAATGGCATTCTCAAAGACTCTTCATAGATAAATCTTTTATCAAAAAAGCCATGATCACCTAAATAGAATCCCTGATCCGAAGTCAATACGACCATAGTGTTTTCAGTCAGATTATGGTCATCCAAATATTGTAATACTTTACCAATATTGTCATCAACTGATTTAACACAGGCCAAATAATCCTTGATATAGATTTGGTATCTCCATTTGCGTCCTTCTTCTTTGGACATTCCTTCCGGCTGAACAACCTCATCATTTTTAGCCCCGTAAAAATCCCATGCTAATTTTTCTTTGCCTTTCAATCCTTCCGGAGCAACTAATTTTAAATCTCTTCTGGACAAATGTTCCATAGTCATCTCGGTATCTCCAGCAGTTTTTTCGCGACCTTTATAATCGTCATTAAAAGTAGCCGGATAAGGCATTTCGATATCATCCCAAAGTTTTTCGTATTTAGTATCCGGTTCCCAGGGTCTGTGAGGTGCTTTATATTGCAACAACATTAAAAAGGGTTTTGATTTATCACGATTGTTTTCTAACCAATCTAAAGCAAATCCTGTTGTAATATTTGTTGAATAACCTTTTTCTTTTACCTCAACACCGTTCTCATTATAAATTGGATCCCAATAATGTCCTTGTTGACCTGCCGAAGCATGAAACTTAAACACATCAAATCCAACCGGATTGGTACCTAAATGCCATTTACCAAATAAACTGGTTTGATATTCATTGTTTTTAAACTCCTGAGGAAAAGTCCATTGAGCAGCATTAAACTGACCTCCATATTCATTTTTATAATAACCATTTTCGTTACTATATTTTCCAGTTAAAATTGCTGCTCTGCTTGGTCCGCAAATCGCATTGGTACACAATACATCTTCAAACCTCATCCCTTCTTTTGCTAACCTGTCAATATTAGGTGTTGGAGCTATATCTTTATAAATACCTCCGTAAGCACTAATTGCCTGAATGGTTAAATCATCAGCCATAATATAGATAATATTTGGCTTTTTTTGTGCATTCTGACTATATATCTTCGTTTTACAAGACATTATAAAAAACGAACATGCACATAATAGAATTACTTTTTTAAACATCTTATTTACTTTTTTCTAATATTATTGGTTTAGCTACATTGAAAGTTGCTTTCTTTAAGGCTTTATCTTCTGAAGAATTACCTGTCATAATGGTAAAAGTTCCTGCTTCTACAACAAAATTATAATCAGCATCATACATAGCCAGACTTTCGGCTGTAATATCTAAATTGACTGTTTTTGTTTCTCCTGCCTTAAGTACAACTCTTTTATAAGATTTCAGTTCTTTTACCGGTCTTGTATAGGAACTCACATCATCACGAACATACAATTGTACTACTTCTTCACCATCCATTTTTCCAGTATTAGTTACCTCTACTGAAACTGTAATTTTATCATCTTTCCCATCAAACGCTGTTTTAGACAGTTTTGGATTGGATAAATTAAAGGTAGTATAACTTAATCCATATCCAAAAGGGTGCAATGGTACTTTTTTCTCTGTATTGTACTTATGGATATATGTAGTAGGTTTATGATTATAAACCATTTGTAACTGCCCCACACTACGTGGAATTGTTAAAGGCAGTTTTCCACTTGGATTTAACTTACCAAAAAGGATTTCAGCGGCTGCCTGACCTGCAAAAGCACCTGTTTCCCAAGTATTTAATACGGCAGCTGCACGTTGTTCCAACTCCGGCTCTGCAATTGGACTACCACTAACATACACCACAATTACCGGCTTGCCTAAATCCAAAATTTGATTGGCTAATTTCAATTGATTTCCAGACAATTTCAATGTAGCTCTGTCAATATTCTCCCCTGTAGTTTTTCTACTCCAGTCATGACGGAAAGAATTCTCACCTAACACTAAAATAGTCATATCAGCTTCCGCAGCTTTTTTTGCAGCAATATTAATTTTGTCATCAGTGATTTCTTTTGAACGGTCTCCGGAATCATAGTAATCAATTTTATAACCATTCTCCTGCCCAATTTTTGAAATCCCTTCTAACATAGTGACCACATTATCTTCCGGTTGTGGCGAGACCCAATCTCCTAATGTCGTTTGATTGTTGGCATTTGGACCAGTAATAAAAATAGTCTTTCCATTTCCGGCATTTGAAAGTGGTAAAATATTTTTGGGATTTGTTTGCAACACTATCGCTTTTCGTGCTTGCTCAAGTGCATTTTTTTGATGAGACTCTGAGAAATTTACCGTTTTGGCTTTTTTCACATCTACATATGGATTTTCGAACAAACCTAAACGAAATTTAACTTCTAAGATTTTTTTACAAGCTTCATTAACACGGGAAATATCAATTTTTCCTTCATTAACTAATTCAATAACATATTTATCAAATAAAGGACCATGCATATTCATATCCATTCCTGCATTTACAGAAAACAATACCGCTTCTTTAAAATCTCTCGCCACATGATGCCAAATTGCAATACGGGAAATATCATTCCAATCACTCACATAAAATCCATCAAAATTCCAACGTTTACGCATCAAATCGGTCATCATTTCTTTATCCATATGTCCCGGCATTCCTGCTACTTCATTATGAGCAGTCATTATAGAATACACATGAGCTTCTTTCACTGCACGTCTGTATGGAGGTAAGAAAATCTCATATAACGTTCTTTTAGAAACATCTGTAGGAGCGGCATTTAAACCGTTTATGGAAGAACTTCCGGCAATTAGGTGTTTAGCACATGCTATTACATTTTCTTTCCCTGAAAAGTTATTGGATTGTAAACCTAGTATGGTCGCAACTCCCATGTTTCCAACCAAATAAGGATCTTCACCATAGGTTTCTCCTGTACGTCCCCATCTTGGGTCACGAAGTACATCAATATTTGGAGTAAAAGACCAATGCATACCATTAGCTCTCATTTCTAAAGCTGTTTGTCGACTGCCTTCTTTTACTAAGGCATCATCAAAAGTAGCCGCTTGAGAAATTGGAGAAGGATAAATCGTTGAACCGCTAACTAATCCGTTTCCATGAATTGCATCAATTCCAATTAATAAAGGAATTTTCAATGGAGATTGTTGTGCCAATTTTTGCAATTTATTGGCCTCTTCCGGAGTAACCACATGTAAAAAAGAACCTATTTTACCTTCAGTTGTCAAACGGGCAATATCAGAAGTTCTTAAACCCGGATAAAAACCTAAGGCATCATTTTTTTCTAATTCCTCCGGAGAAAGTTCAGACTCAGCATTTTTCATATGTTCCAATCCAACGTATTGACACATTTGATATACTTTTTGTTCCAAAGTCATTCTGCTCATCAAATCTTCAATTCTTTCTTCTATGGAAAGTTTTGGATTCAAATAAGGTGGCGTTTTAATTACTCCTGGCGCTTCATCGAATGAAAAAAATGAGCATAGGAGTACCGGTAAGGCTAATAATAAGCCTAATTTCTTCTTAGTAGACATAAAAAATTGTTTTATTTTATTCGTTTATCAAATTATTGGTTGCGATCTCTGATAATGGAATTGGTATTTTAAGTTCAGTTTCCACATTGGTAAATATTAAGTCCTGATTACCCTGAGTTCCATAAAAAGTTATAGCATCATTATGATGATTGATTTGTTCCTGAAAACG
This sequence comes from Flavobacterium sp., assembly GCA_023253295.1. Lineage (GTDB taxonomy): Bacteria > Bacteroidota > Bacteroidia > Flavobacteriales > Flavobacteriaceae > Flavobacterium. The sequence continues at coordinate 9,189 of JALRGZ010000338.1, read as the reverse complement.
TCCTAAACCTCTTCTTCTCATATCAAACCATTCGTGACCTTCTCCATTCAGTTCGTACTCACGTTCTTTCATAATTCTTTCTCGGAAAACCTCTTGTGTTGGCACATTAGTACTAGTCCAATCTGCTGGTTGGGTCGTAGTTCCTGTTGCAGTAGTTCTTGCTCTTAACAATACTTGATTCACAAAAGCATAAGCAGCTGCAGGACCATTTAATTCATTTTCAACTTCAGCTCTTAGTAATAAAATATCCGCATAACGCAATAAAATAAGATTTCTAAAAGTTGTCGTTCCGTCATAAGTCATATCTCCATATTTATTTAGTGCTGCATAAGCAAAATTTCCTGTTTTTTGTCTTGGAAAAAGATTTTGTGTAGCGCCATTCGAAGTTTTTACATAGTTATTGTAAACATAAGTAACATTGATTCTGGGATCAGCTACTGCATTATTTAAAGTAACCACATTTGCAGCTGCTCCTGCTTTCCAATATACAGCACCATTATAAGTTGCAGAGTTCGTATTGGTTAAAGTTATTCCTGAATACTGAATAATATGATCACTAAACATTTCTTTGTTTGGAAGGATACGTCCAAAAGTACTAATCCCTTTAGGAACACTAGAATGATCTGATAATACTACGTCTCTTACGATATCATTTGTTCTGGCAGAACCTGTATGTCCATATTGCAATTCAAAAATAGATTCAGAAGTATTTCTGTTTTCTTCCTTAAACAAATCGGCATAAGTTGCTGTCAAAGCATAACCTCCATTGTTAATTACGAAATCTAATTCCGTTTTGGCAGCTTCCCAAAAATTAGTAATTGAAGTTGCAGTTATTTCAGACTCGGTAACAGGATTAAAATCAGCCACTTTTACCGTTGCACTATTTTCTCCTGCTAAGGTGATATAAACTTTAGCCAAATATGCATTAGCTGCATATTTCAAAGGTCTGCCTGCAATATATTCTCCTCTGTCCGGTAATAAATCGGCAGCCTTTTTTAAATCACTGATAATTAAATTATACAATTGTTCTTTAGAACTTTTGGCAATATGAATATCGTTATTAGTAGTTGGCAATGTTCTGATAGGAACCTCTTCAAACATACGTACCAAATCGAAATAAACAACTGCTCTTAGAAAATAAGCCTGTCCTAAAGAAGTATCTTTATTGCTGAGTTCACTTCCTTCTACATTTAAAATCACTGTATTAATTTGGTTAATTGTCTGATACATTCCTAACCATAAAGCACCTAAATTGATGTTATTATTAGTCACATCTAATTTATTGGCATCTAAATTGGCTCCCTGTCTGGAAAAATATTTACCTGAATGCGGCCATAATAACAATCTGAGTCGGGCACCATAATAATCATAACCCTGTAACTGATAATACATTCCGTTTACAGCTGTTTCTACTCCTTCTGCAGTTGAAAAAACCTGTGTTTCATCGTATTGATTTTCCGGTGTATCTGTTAGCAAATCATTGCAACTAACAAAAGCTAGCGACATCATAAAAAATGCTAAAAATCTTATTTTTTGGATTGAATTTTTCATCGTTAATTTTTTTTAGAATGTTACATTTAAGCCCATTGTAAATGTTCGTTGATTTGGGAATGAACCCCAATCAATTCCTGCTCTGGTAGGATCAAAAGAAAAACTATTAACCTCAGGATCAAAACCTTTATATTTAGTTAACAACCATAAGTTCTGACCAGACAATGATAATTTTAAGCTATTAATAAATGAAGTATTTTTAATTGGAACATCATAACCTAATGTAACATAGCTTAATCTTAAAAAACTTCCATCTTCTACCATACGGTCATTAAATTCTGTTGTATAATTAGCTCCATAACCTCCAACTCCAACATTTGGATAAGAACCATTTGGATTGGTTACCGGATCAAAAGCATCTTTATAAGCCGGAACAATAACATTATTAGTAGTATTGTTAGCATAACCTAATTCCAGGAAATTTCCATTAGCAATTTGGTTTCCATATACTCCATTAAACATAACGCTTAAAGAAAAATTCTTATGTTCTAAAGTAGAACCAAAACCATAAGTAAAATCAGGATTTGGATTACCAATAATTGTTTTGTCGGCATCAGTAATATCACCATCACCATTTTTATCCACAAAATAGACGTCTCCAACTCTCATATCAGTACCTCTAAATTTCAATGGATCTCCTGATGAAGTTGCAGTTAATTCTTCATTGGTTCTAATAATCCCCTGTGTTTGAAACCCATAAAACAATCCAACCTGTTTTCCTTCAATAAAAATGTTAGCCGGTTGTTTAAAATAAGTACCTCCTGAAACCTGCGTTCCCGAAAAAGCAACTATATTACCCAAACTTCCAAATTCTGTTGGCAAGGTTCCTAAAGTTCCTATTTTATTTCTGTTGTATGAAATATTTCCAAAAAGAGACCAGTTCCAATCTTTTGTTTTAACAATATTTGCATTCAAAGAAAGTTCAACCCCTCTGTTATCTATATTTCCTTTATTAGAAGTTAAAATATCAAATCCGGAAGAATCAGGAATATCTGAATTTAGTAATAAATCAGCACTGGTTTTATAATATGCATCAACAGTACCTGTTAAACGATCATTGAAAAAACCAAAATCGATTCCTGCATTATATTGAATGGCTGTTTCCCATTTTAAAGCAGCATTGTCTAAACTTGTTGGAACAACCGCAACTAAACTACCACCATTAGCATCTGCTAATGACGAATTAGGTCTTGAAAAAAGCCTTAAAGTTCTATATGAAGCTATATTTTGATTTCCTACCTGTCCGTATCCTAATCGTAATTTTAAATTTGAAAGGGTCTCTTTACCTTTCAAGAAAGATTCATCACTAATTTTCCAGGCAAAAGAGAAAGCAGGGAAATATCCCCATTTATTTCCATCGGCAAATTTTGTACTTCCATCTGCTCTAAAAGTTGCTGTAAACAAATACCTATTGAATAAAGTATAATTTAAACGTCCGATAAACGATGCTAAATTTGGATATTCACTGGCTAAAATCAAAGGAGTATAAGAACCTGCAAATGAAATACCATCTGCTCTTAATGATTTATCTGCAAAATTGGTAGCTGAGTATTGTGTAGTCTTGATACTGGTTTTGTCAATGATAAATCCGGCTGTTGCATCAATTTTGTGGTTTTTTCCAAAATTCTTTTTATACATTAACGTATTATCTACATTATATCTAAAACGATCCAGGGTAGTAATTCCAGCTTCTCCATTAGCATTTTTACCTCTTAATAAAGAAGTTCCATACCAAAAACTTCTGTTTTTAGATCTGTAATCACTACCGAAAACTAATCTGTAGCTAAAGGATTTTGATATTTTATAATCTAATGTCAATGCTCCAAGGATTCTAATATCCTGTGCATTATCATCATAATCTTCTTTCCATGCGCGAGGACCATCAAGAAAATCACTTACGTCAGCAAGATTTTGATTATTAATAGCAAGGTTTAAGATAGGAGCAGCTTGCAAAACCTGACGCACCATACTTGAATTAGACGAACCATTTTCATCAGGCCCTTTGGACGAATTTAATTCAGTATAATTAGCCGAAATCTTAGTTCCTAATTTAAGTCTGTCTGTTAAATCCTGATTTAAGTTAAAATTGAAATCTGTAGATTTAGCCAGTGCATTAGGAAAAGTCCCTTGATTACTAGTCAATCCTCCGGAAATATAATAATTCCCTTTATCTCCTCCTCCTGATACAGACAACCTGCTTTTTTTAACAATTGAAGTTCTATACGTATCGTCTGCCCAATCAATTCCATTTACTTGTGTAGGTGTTGTTCCGGTGGTATAAATTGTCCCATCAGAATTAATTGTATAAGATTCTTGCTGCCCTAATACCACTTTCATTTTATTTTGGTATTCGGCATAATCTTTTGTTCCTAACACTTCAATATTTCTAACGACTTTTCCAATTCCTAAAGAGTTAGTAAAATTAAATTTAGCAACTCCTCTTTTCCCTTTTTTGGTGGTTACAATCACTACACCGTTTGCAGCTCTTGAACCGTAGATGGCTGTTGCCGAAGCATCTTTTAAAATTTCTATATTATCAATATCCTGAGGATTCACCCCCGGAATTCCTCCACCTTGAGGAGCTGTAAATCCCGTTAAAGGATTCCCCGTATCCTCAGTTGCCGAACTTACAATAATACCGTCAATAACATATAATGGTTCTGAATTTCCAGTTAAACTACTAACTCCTCTAATTTTAATGGAATTAGTTGCTCCCGGCTCCGCCCCATTTGCAGTTACTTGTACACCTGCGGCTCTTCCTTTAATAATTTCTTCAATTCCTTTTGATTGCTGCGAAATATCATCGGTAGTTTTTATTGATGAAACAGCTCCGGTTAAATCTTTCTTTTTAACAGAGCCATAACCAATGACGATAACTTCGTCCAATTGGTTTTTGCTTTCTTTTAATTCAACTTCAATTTCTACCTGATTGTAAATGTCTATTTCTTTAGTAACATATCCAATATAGCTTATAGAGATTGTTACCGGTGTTTTTTCTATCGAGATGGAAAATGCTCCATCAAGATTAGTTGTGGTTCCTTTTGTTGTTCCCTGTATTTGAATAGTAGCTCCCGGAAGAGGCATTTTATTCTCATCTAAAATAGTACCTTTTAATGTTCTTTGTGCAAACAAAAAAGCAGGGAACAAAATTAAAATCAGTAATAATTTGGTTTGGTTCATAATTTTTGTCAATTAAGTTTATGCTAAATTCGTTATTTACCCCCTAGAAGAGGTTGCAAAAACCATCACAAAAGGTCTAATTATCGTCAAACCCTATGATATTTATCAAAAAAACAACAGTAAAAATAAATTATACAAAAAAAATAGCCGTTTTTATATATTAAAATACAAAAACGGCTTAAAACATAACTACTCTTTTTTTAAACTTTCCAAAAATGCACTAGGCGTAGTATCATAAAACTTCTTAAAGGAAGTACTAAAGTATTTTGGATTTGAAAAACCAGATCGATAGGCTATTTCTTTGATATTATATTCTCCTTCAATCAAAAGCTTTTTAGCATATTTTAACTTAGTATGAATTATAAAATCCTGAGGGGAAAGATCTACAAGGTTTTTAAGTTTCATATAAAGAGACGTTCGGCTCATATTGAAACTTCCGGATAAATCATGAACAGAAAACAATTCGTTTTCTATATTCTCTAATACTTTTTCTTCTAATTTTTTTAAAAATTCCTGATCATTTTTATTTCTAAATAAAGAAGCATTATCGGTTTCAGTGTCATGAACATATTTATCTCTTAATTTTTTTTGCCATTTCAGGATGTTAATCATTTTGGCTAATAAAAACTGAGTATCTATTGGTTTCTCAATGTATTCTGAAATACCTGTTTCTATACTTTCTAATTTTTGTTCCGAATTTTGCAACACGGTAAGCATAAATACCGGAATATGATTAAGATTGATATCTTCTTTTAATTGACGTGCCATTTGCATCCCATCCATTTCAGGCATAATTAAATCGGTCAGGATAATATCCGGGAAAATTTGTGAGGCAATTTCTAAACCTTCTTTACCATTATGTGCTTCGTAAATTTGAAAATAAACGCCCAAAGTATTTACCAATACAGTTCTTAACTCATCATTATCTTCAACAATTAATATCTTACTATCACTAAATTCATCAATTCCTAATTGCTCATTAACAACATCAATACTATGAGTATTTTGGAGGGTTATCATTTTTTTATTATACTCCTGCTCAAAATTTTTCAACAAAATACTAAAAGTAGTTCCTTTGTTTTCTTCACTTTCAAAACTAATTGTACCTCCTGTTTTGTCTAATAATTTTTTAATCATCATTAATCCTAATCCTGTTCCCGGACTTTGACTATTGATTACATTTCGAGCTCTGTAATAACGTTCCAAAATATATTTTTGTTGGTCTTGAGGAATTCCAATTCCTTCATCGGAAATTTCAATTTTCAGCCATTTTGAAGCCGTTTGAAAAAGATTAACTCTTATTTTTCCTCCTTTAAAAGAATATTTTATAGAGTTAGAAATTAAATTCAGGAGAATTTTATCAAATATATCTTTGTCAAAATAATAAGGTAACTCACCCCATTGATTATCAACAACAATCTCAATGTTTTTTTCTTCTGTTAATGGAGCAAAATTATTTACTCTTTTAAGAATATGATTTTCTAAATCTATTCTGGTAATATCTAATGCTAAATTATCGGTTGAAGTTACTTTTTGAAAATTCAGCATTTGTTCAAAAAGAGAATTGATTCTTTTGACTGTGCTTTTAATTCTTTTTTTTGACTCTGCTCCCGAATCGGCACTTTCAGTAACATTATCCAAAGAAGCAATCAATATAGTCAGAGGGGTTTTGATTTCGTGTGTAATGTTATTAAAAAAATCAATTTGCTCATCGGCATTTTTATTCTTTATAATAACACTTGTAAAATGGATAATAGCAAAAACAATTCCTATTAAGACTAAGAAATAAAAAATATACGCATAAACAGTTGCCCACCAAGGAGATAAAACCTCAATCATCAATACCCTTTCCTCTCCTGGAACTGAATATTTATTATAAGCTTTGACTCTAAAAGTATAACTACCGGGACTTAAATTAGTATAATTAGCAATGGTTTGTAAACTAGGTGTTGACCATTCTTTATCAAAACCATCTAATTTCCAAGAATATTTAACCTTCGAAGCCGAACTATGCGAAATACCTGTAAAGCTAATCTCTATAGAATTTTCATTGTATTCCAATGATATAGATTTTGTTTGGTTTATATGTTTAAACAAAGGCTTTTCTCCTGCCTTAATTTCCCTATTTGAAATCTTAAACGATTCAAATTCAATTTTGGGTTTATAATTTTGAGATTTTATCTCAAACGGATTAAATAAAGTAACTCCATCCACACCTCCAAATGCAAAGAGAGAGTCACTCAACTTTTTAAAACTTCCATAATTGAATTCGGTACTGGCTAATCCGTCTTTTTTATCAAATACATTAATTATTGTATCCTTAGGAGTTGTAATAACATGAGCCAAACCTTTTGTTGTACTGACCCAAAAATCAGTATCACTAAGCGCAATAATACCCTGAACAATATCCGAAGGCATTCCTGAAGCAATAGCTAATTTTTTATTTTTTTGTGTTTTAGGATTATAGAACAACAAGCCGTCTCCATTACTGCCTATAACAAAATTCCCATTCTTTGTTTCATAAACAGAATTAATTGTTGAATAAGCCAAAGCATTCTTGATTGGATTTAATGGATCAATTAATTTATATCCTTTTTTTAATGGATTGATTTCATAAACTCCATTCTTCCCTGCTGCCAATATAAGTCCATCATGAGTTTCAGTTATAGTTCTTATGGTTCTTATTGGATAATTTGAAATTTGATTATTAGGACTAATCTGAATCAAATCTCCTTCTATACCGCCAACCCAAATATTAGCTTTTGAATCTTTAAAAATAGTATAAACTTTAATTGAAATCTGATTGTAGAACTCAATTTTAAATGTGTTAACATTAATCTTAAACAAACCATTATTATAAGTTCCAACCCACATATATTCCTTGTCTGACTGAAAAGCCAAAACAATATCCTGTGTTCCATCAACTTTATTAGAAAGATTATTGAGATGTCTCCAACTATTATTCTTTTTATTAAAAACACTTACTCCCTTGGTTGTTCCAAACCATAAGTTTCCATTTATATCCTTAGCAATAGCTCTCGTAAAATTAGAAACAATACTATTTGAATAATTCAGTCTGTGCTGAAATTTTTGAAAAGGTAATTTATTTGAATCCAAATAATTTATTCCTCCACCATAAGTGGCAATCCATAAAATATTTTCTTTACCTAACTCTACATCATAAATACCATTACTTGTGATAGCATTCACACTGTTAGCATCCTCTTTAAAATGATTTATTATTTTAAAAGACGCATCTACTTTGTACAAACCATCACCATCGGTAGCAATATATATTATTTCAGAAGACGTTTTAAGAATATCCTTAATTGGAACATTATTGCTTATTTTAAATTCAATAGCTTTGATATGCTTTAATTCAAGATTACTTTTTAAAATTTTCCCGTTTTTGGTTCCAATTATAAAAGAATTATCCAATTGAGTAATAAAAGTAATATTGGACGATGAAGAATTAAGTGTAATTCCCTGTAACTGCTTTTCTTTAGTTTTATACAAAAACAGCCCCTTATCAGTTCCAAAAACCAACTTGTCTTTGTAACTATATAAAGCATCAATATTTGGCGTTTTAACGATTTGTTCCAGGAAATTATTTTTGGAATTAATTCTCCACAAGCCGTTCACAGCGCCCACCCAAATATTTCCACTTTTATCCTCTACAAAACATTTAACAGAAACTGGAGTTGTTTTTACATTGGATTTTACAATTTTGAAAACATCTAAGTCTTTGTCATATTTACAAACTTCATTCTCAAGACCAATCCAAATTTGTTCTTTCGAATCAATAAATAATTGATTGATTCGATTATTTAATTTCTCAGGAAGACCATTATAATTATTATAAACTTTATAAACTCTGGAATTGTTTTTTAATACCCCTTCCTCGGAAGCTATCCATAAGTTCCCTCTTTTATCTTGCTTGACAGCATAGGTTATACTTTGAACAGGGATATTTTCTCCTACAAGTTGTTGAAATTCGAAATTTGTTTGCGCTACAGATGAAACGCAGTAAAAAAATATGCTAATAGCTGAAAATAGGTAAGTTTTAATATTCAAAATCTGCATTTTTTTAGAAATTAACTCCAGAAAGTTCTACAACTAAATATACAAATAAAAACTACATATTGAGTCAGCTTAGCTTTTTGTAATTAATTTGCTTGTTAAACTTCATCTTTACTTTAACAACAAAATTTATATGTTGAAATAATTTTATGTTATCTCACACATCTAAAACCAAGATGATTGGTTGGTGATCGAACTTCACCATTCCCTCTGGTTCCTACCATATAGCGACTACAATATTCAGAAGTACAAAGAAAAGAACCGCCACGATGTACTCTTTTTTTCTCATTTCCTCCTCTTTCATCGTAAGGAACATCAGGCCCTTTTGGATTTTTTGCAACTTTACCTTCTTTACTCAATTGGCTATAATAATCCGAG
>JALRGZ010000311.1 GCA_023253295.1 Flavobacterium sp. | reverse complement strand
GGAAGTATTGATAAAATTGAAAAAAACAAAGCTGTTGTTAATTATGGCTTATTTACTTCTAAAGTAAATTTGGACGAATTGGACTTGGTGGAAGCTGTCAAAAAGTAATCAGTTTGCAGGAAGCGGTGTTCAGAGTCATTGCGAGGAACGAAGCAATCACACTAAAACAAGTAAATCTAGTATTTAAAAATTTAGAAAAGCAAAACTTTATGAGGTTGCTTCATTCCTATTAATTATACAACCAATGCAAAACCTTCCCAAAAACAAAAAAATAATCCTTTTTGACGGCGTTTGTAATCTTTGCAATTCAGCTGTGCAATACATCACTGAGAGAGACAAAAAAGATGTTTTCAGGTTTGTGGCATTACAGTCAGAGTTAGGTCAGGAAATTTGCAATTATATTGGTATTGATACAAAGAAAGTGGATAGTATTATTTTGTACGAACCCGGAACTGCCTATTATTTAAAATCGGAAGCTGCTTTGCAAATTGCTAGTGAATTTAATTCTTGGTATTCGCTATTATTGGTATTTAAAATTTTCCCAAAAACTCTTCGGAATACTTTCTACGATTATATTGCTAAAAACCGCTATAAATGGTATGGCAAGAAGGAAAATTGTATGGTTCCTACTCCGGAATTGAAAGCGAAATTTTTATAATTCTCTCCAATAAAAAAGGTATCAAAACGAATGATTTTGATACCTTTTCTTTTAAAACTTCTATAGAAATTAAGCGTTCTTTCTTCTTTTACGCTCCTTTTTCAACATTTTCAATTCACGACTTGTTTGACCAGCAACTGAAGTATTTTCTTCTGCACGTCTAATCAAATAAGGCATCACATCTTTAACAGGACCAAAAGGCAAATATTTAGCAACTTTATAACCATTATAAGCCAGATTGTAGCTGATATTATCACTCATACCATACAATTGACCAAAACAGATTCTTTGATTATCCACCCTGATTCCTTTTTCCTCCATTAATTGCATTAAATAATAAGTACTCTCTTCATTATGAGTTCCTGCAAAAATGGCCATCGAATCAATATGCTCTACCATGTAAAGAACAGCAGCATCATAGTTGATATCTGTTGCTTCTTTAGAAGGACAGATAGGTGATTTATAACCTTTTTCAGCAGCCTTATCATTTTCTTTTTCCATATAAGCACCACGAACAATTTTCATCCCAATATGGAATCCCTCTTGTTTAGCCTGCTCATGTAATTTTTTCAAATAATCCAAACGATCCCAACGATACATTTGAAGCGTATTGTAAACAATGGCTTTTTCTTTATTGTATTTGCGCATCATATCAGCAACTAAATCATCCGCAGCATCCTGCATCCAACTTTCTTCAGCATCAATTAATAAAGCCACATCTTTTTTATAAGCTTCGCTACAAATTAAATCAAAACGAGCAACTACTCGCTCCCATTCGGCTTTTTCCGAAGCTGTTAATTCAATTTTAGCGCCTACTTTTTCATACAAATCAATTCTTCCAAGTCCCGTAGGTTTAAAAACCGCAAATGGAATGGCCTCACGCTCTTTAGCAAAATCGATTGTTTTTAAAGTCATTTTTAAGGCTGCTTCAAACTGATCTTCCTCCTCTTTTCCTTCAACAGAATAATCCAAAACAGAAGAAACTCCTTTTGTGTACATTTTGTCAACTACCGAAAGACAATCCTCTTCATTTACTCCACCACAAAAATGATCAAAAACGCTGGCGCGAATTAATTTTTCAACCGGAAGATGCACTTTTAAAGCAAAGTTAGTAACAGCAGTCCCGATACGAACCAATGGTTGATTTGAAATCATTTTGAAAAGGAAATAAGCTCTATCCAATTCGGTATCGCTCTTTAATGCAAATGCAATTTCTGTATTTTTAAATATCTTTTTCATCTACTGTTTAAAATTTGTGGCAAATATAGGTACAGTTTTGAATAATATTTACTAGAAATTACCTTATTTTGCATTTCAAATTAATTAATTAAGATGCAAACTATCCAAGCCAATAACTACCCAATCTATTTTAATGAAAAAGCTTACGAGGCATTGAATCTTCATCTAGCTGAAAATAAGTATTCTAATATATTTATAATTGTAGATAGCAATACTAATGAATATTGCTTACCCAAATTACTGCCTTATATCGAAACCGATTTAAATGTAGAAATTGTTGAATTTGAAGCAGGTGAAGAAAATAAAAACATCGAAACTTGTATCGAAATCTGGAAGGTTCTTACTGAACTTGGTGGAGATCGTAAAAGTCTTGTATTAAATTTAGGTGGCGGTGTGGTAACTGACCTTGGAGGTTTTGTCGCTTCTACTTTTAAACGCGGAGTAGACTTTATTAATATCCCTACTACCCTACTTTCTATGGTAGATGCTTCAGTAGGAGGAAAAAACGGAGTTGATTTAGGAAATTTAAAAAACCAAATTGGTATTATTAATGTTCCTAGTATGGTTTTAATTGATACCCAATTTTTGGAAACTGTTCCTCAAAACGAAATGCGTTCCGGATTAGCCGAAATGTTGAAACATGGTTTGATTTATGATAAAAAATACTGGGAAGAGTTTTTAGACATCAGCACAATTGATTTTGACACACTTGACGAATTAATTCACCAGTCAGTGATAATCAAAAACGAAATTGTTACACAAGATCCTACAGAAAAAAATATTAGAAAAGCATTGAATTTTGGTCACACATTAGGACATGCTATAGAAGGTTATTTCTTGGAGAACCCTGATAAAACTACTTTACTTCACGGAGAAGCTATCGCTGTCGGGATGATTTTAGAAAGTTTTATTTCTTTAAACAAAGGGCTTATTACTGAAGAAGAATATATTCAAATAAAAACTGTATTAAAATCAATTTACGAAGACATCATTTTCGAAGAAGCAGATATTGATCCAATTCTTGAATTATTAAAACACGATAAAAAGAATGAATATGGAAGTATTCAATTTGCTTTAATTGATGGTATCGGTAAGATTATAATCAATCAGGAAGTCGAGAATGAATTGATTCTGAAAGCCTTTGAAGATTACAAATTGTAACTGTTTTTTTTATCAAAAGGATTGCATCGCTTATATTTTATTTTTTACATTTGCCGCAATGAAAAAGGATCAAAAACAAAGAAATTACAACTCTAATTCGAGCGTTAACAATCGTTCTTTTAAAAGAATGTTGAAACGTTTTAATACTGTTGTGGGACATTTTATTTTTGATCTTTTTCAAATTCTAACTTCAGAAAACGAAAAGTTACAGATTACATATGCCAATATTAGAGTTTGAATTATAGCTTAATCATTGAATTAAACTATAATAAACATAAACTCTAAAATAAAATGAATACTAAATATTCAGACTTAATTAATCAAACTTATTATTTCCCACAGGAAGAATTTAAACTGAATAAGGACAACCTATTATTTCATAATATTGATTTAATGAAATTGGTTGAAAAATATGGTACTCCTCTAAAGTTTACTTACCTGCCTCAAATCTCTAACAATATCAGCAAAGCTAAAAGCTGGTTTCGTAAAGCGATGGAGAAAAACAAATATGAGGGGAAATATTATTACTGCTATTGCACTAAAAGCTCTCATTTTGAATTTGTTATGAATGAAGCTTTCAAAAACAACATTCACGTAGAAACATCATCTGCTTTTGATATTAATATTGTTGAGAATTTATTGCAAAACAGCAAAATCAACAAAAGTACTTATGTAATATGTAATGGCTTTAAAAGAGACCAATACATTACTAATATTGCAAGATTGATTAATAATGGACACAAAAATACTATTCCGATTATTGACAACTACGAAGAATTAGACTTACTTCAGGCTGAAATAAAAGGGAAATTCAAAATTGGAATCCGTATTGCTGCCGAAGAGGAACCTAAATTTGAGTTCTATACTTCCCGTTTAGGAATTGGTTATAAAAACATAGTTAATTTCTACAAAAAGCAAATTCAGGAAAACAGCAATCTTGAGTTAAAAATGCTTCACTTTTTCATTAATACAGGTATCAATGATACAGCATATTATTGGAACGAATTAGTAAAATGTATTAAAGTATATATTGCTCTTAAAAAAGAATGCCCTAGTCTTGACGGATTGAATATTGGTGGTGGATTCCCTATCAAAAATTCATTAGCCTTTGAGTATGACTACCAATATATGATTGACGAAATCATCAATCAAATTAAAATTGCTTGTGATGAAGCTGAAGTAGATGTTCCTCACATTTTTACAGAGTTTGGATCTTTTACTGTAGGTGAAAGTGGTGGAGCTATTTACCAAGTACTTTATCAAAAACAACAAAACGACAGAGAAAAGTGGAATATGATTGACTCTTCATTCATTACTACTTTGCCAGATACCTGGGCTATTAATAAACGTTTTATCATGTTAGCAGTAAATCGCTGGAATGACACTTACGAAAGAGTACTTCTGGGCGGATTGACCTGTGATAGCGACGACTATTACAACTCGGAACAAAACATGAATGCCATTTATTTACCTAAATACAACAAAGAAAAACCTCTTTATATAGGATTTTTTAATACAGGGGCTTACCAGGAAACCATTGGTGGATATGGCGGTTTACACCACTGTTTAATCCCGCAACCTAAACATATTCTTATCGACAGAGATGAGAATGGTATTCTGGCTACTGAAGTTTTTTCTGAACAACAAACCTCTGAAGAAGTATTAAAAATTTTAGGTTACAAATAAAAAAATAATTAATCAAATACACATTTGGTAGATTTATAATTTCATTATATTTGAACCGATTTAGATTCAAAAAATGATAAATTTACTAAACATTTAAATCCCTTAAAATGAGTAAAGGACCTATCAGTCAATTTATTGAAAAACATTAAGCTCGTTTGTCATCGACAACTGCTGCACTGCGGATTTAAGGAATGCCTCCAGAGACTTCTTCCTGTCCGCAGCGACAGCCGCGGGCTTTTTGCGCACTCCCATGCTAAATCCACCTAGCTTTGGCACCTTAACTCAA